>NZ_JAUBUY010000111.1:0-2360 GCF_036705565.1 Microcoleus sp. AT8-B5 | reverse complement strand
GCAATCTGTTGAGCTTGTGTGTTTTTATAGCTTAACCTAAAAGAGTGCCTTTTTTTCTGTTTATTTTGGGTTCAGATAGCACTCAGTTTTTTCGCTTCTGTGCTTTATTGCGTAAGCATCCCTATTTAAAAACTGTCCGGAGTATTGTAAAGAATTACTACCTCATTTTCGACAAAAATGGTTGATGAGAAAATCGAGGTCATTACCACATAGCGTACAATTTGCCTTAAAAAACTTTGAAAATATCTGGATAGCTGACGGCTCAACATTAGAAGCATTATTTCGTAAACTAGAAAGTTTATCAGATGTTCCAATTGGTCAATTA
Source organism: Microcoleus sp. AT8-B5 (assembly GCF_036705565.1). Classification (NCBI taxonomy): domain Bacteria; kingdom Bacillati; phylum Cyanobacteriota; class Cyanophyceae; order Oscillatoriales; family Microcoleaceae; genus Microcoleus; species Microcoleus sp. AT8-B5. Next base: position 2,035 of record NZ_JAUBUY010000111.1, on the reverse strand, counting down.
GCCGGAAAAATGGGAGTAATCATATAATCATGTAATCATGGGGAGCATCCCACTTTTGCAGTCAGTATAAATACTCAGACAATTGTCTGGCTAAGCTGATGGCATAATATAAAGCAGATAAATTACCATAATCCAAGTTCGCATGACCCCAGAAGAACAGCAGAAGATCAAAATAAATCTCCAAGAAATAGCAGAGATCCTTTATAAGAATACCCCAGTAGACAATCTACAAAGCTTTGAATCCGTAGAACTGAGTGTGAGGGAACATTTAATTGAGACAGTAGCACCAGAAATTAGCGGTTTTTTTTTCACTCGGCGGGGGGAAAAGGTTCTGGTAGAAAAAGAACCATAAAAAGTTGTGTAGGAGAAATAACTATATCGAGTAAACAAGCCCAAAGGCTGGGAGTAAAGAAGGGAAGTCGTCTGAGTCCTAATTTGGAAAAATGTTGTTTATTATTAGTGGGAAATGAATCTTTTGCCAATGCAGAGAGAGACCTCAAAATGTTGACAGGAATTTATGTACCGCACAGTACACAACATCGACTATTAGAGCGTTACGAATTCTCCTCGCCTCAAGCTACGGAGCAAGTAGAAGCATTGAGTATAGATGGAGGAAATGTCAGACTGAGAACTCATGAAGGAGAAGAAAGTATTTGGAGGAACTATAAGGCGGTTAAGGTACATAGTCAAGTAGGAGCAGCCTTCTTCCAAAATAATCCAGAGTTAGTAGCATGGGTAAATAGCCAACCTCAAAGTGAAGCGATAACCTGCTTGGGGGATGGTCATGATGGGGTGTGGAATCTGTTTAAGCAAATTGGGACTATTGAGAAAAGAAGAGAGGTACTCGATTGGTATCATTTGATAGAAAATCTACATAGAGTAGGAGGTTCGCTCAAACGACTGAGGAGAGCGAAGAACCAACTGTGGCAAGGAGCAACAGTTGAAGCTATAGCTGAGTTTATAGGAGTTAGAGCTAAAGAAAGTAAAAATTTCCAGAATTATCTCCGAAAACATCAGTCAAGAATCCCAGATTACCAGAATTATCAACAGCAGGGTATTGATATTGGTTCGGGAGCTGTAGAGTCTTTAATTAAACAGATTGGATCAAGAATTAAGATTGTAGGTGCACAGTGGAACGAAAAAAATGTGCCTCAAATTTTAAGACTGAGATGTGCATATTTAAACAACGACATCAAGCTCGGTATTTCTGCTTAGTTAAAAAGCGGGATGCTCCCGTAATCATGTAATCATAGACCTAGTAACTCATCTTCCCGAAGAAATTTGGTTTGGGGAAAATCCGAAACAAGCAGATACTCATTGGGAAGAGGATTTACTAAAAAAAGTTAAGCCAAAAACCTTGCTGTTATTAGATAGAGGCTTCTATCACTTCGCTTTTTGGTCAAAATTAATCGAGAAAGAAATTGGATTTATTACTCGGATTAAGAAAGGTGCATCTTATCAAGTCAAGCGGGTATTAACCAATACTTATGATGTCAAAGAGCAAATAATTCAGATAGGTGCAGGGACAAAAAAAACGCCTGTTTTGACTATAAGATTAGTACAAATTCGCTCCAAGACTTCCTGGCGTTCTTATCTGACAAGTGTCCAAAATCCCGAAATATTGCCACCCTATGTAGTAGCCGATTTATATCAAAGACGCTGGGGAATTGAAGAGGCATTTTGTACAGTAAAGAGACTCCTAAATTTAAGTTATTTATGGACAGGTTCGTCCAACGGAATCCAGCTTCAAATCTGGGCTACTTGGCTATTTTATGCGGTTTTGGTAGACTTGGGAGATGCCGTTGCGGATGAATTAGGAGTGCCAATTGAACGAGTTTCATTAGAAATGATTTATCGAGGGATGTATCATTTTTCTGTGGCCTATCAAAAAGGATTAGCTTCTGACCTAGTTAAGTATTTTGCCGACGCAAAAAATCAAGATTTAGGGATTGTTAAGCCAGGGTAAACGCATCTTAATTTCAGCCTAAAACATGATAAGATGAAGTATTGGGCTAAATCAAGTGCGTAATTAGGT
>NZ_JAUBUY010000039.1:47058-58253 GCF_036705565.1 Microcoleus sp. AT8-B5 | reverse complement strand
TCCCGCCCGTCCAAAAAGGACGGGCGGGACGCCCATCCCACTTTCAAGAGTGGAAGTTATTTAATTCTCATTCCTAACGCAGATCGAACTCCCCGACTTCTTGGAGAAGTCGAGGATCGGAATCACCGATTAAGAACCATTTTTAAGCAATGAAAATCAGCGTTCCCTTGCTCATTTCCAAAGTATCGCCCATTTGCATACCATTGTGAAAAGCACCCAAAATCACCTCGCTAGTTTTGCCGAAAGCGATCGCCCCGCTAGCATCAATTCCAATTGCGCCAAAATCCCGTTGACGTTCGTCAGCTTCAGCAAAAGAACGCTCAAAAGCAGCTTTCAAACTCAAACCATCCGTTACCCGAATTACAATTCGCGCGGCCAAACACTCGTCCATAATGTGCTCGCCAATCCCCGTACAGCTTACCGCCGCACTCCCTGCCGCGTAATTTCCCGCCGGCATCGCCGAGTCACTAACCCGCCCAATCCGCTCAAAACCCTTGCCACCAGTCGAAGTCCCAGCAGCCAAGCGTCCATGCACATCCAAAGCTACGACTCCGATCGTACCCACACCGGCCGGTTCGGCAACCACGTCAGCCATTGCTTTGCTAAAATTGCCTTGGCGTTCCTGCATCCACTCGTGCAAACGCAAATCCGTCATCGGATCGTAAATCGGCAAGTGAAGTTCTCGCAGCAATTCTGCCGAACCAAAATCAGAGAGAACCCGATCGTCCGAAGTCTGCAAAAATTTAGCAAGTTCGATCGGATTTTGAACGCGAGAAACATTTATCGCCCCGCTGAAACGCTGCATCAAACCGTCCATCAGCGAAGCACTCATCCGAATTTGACCGTCCGACTGCACCACAGAACCAGTACCGGCATTGAATCGCGGGTCATCTTCCAACAATTGGCACCCCCGCACCACTGCATCTACGGCACTTGCACCGTCTTTCAGCAGCGGATAAACTTCCTCCAAAACATCGTAAAGCGATTTCCGCACCGCCTCAATTCCGCCTTTACTGTGTAGAGAACTGCCGGCACCGCCGTGAATAACTAGCTTTGGTTGCACTTGTTGCGATGCCATAATTTATAACCTAATAACCTAAAATTTTTCCTTTGCAATCTTAGCTTTGATCGAGCAACTTGCCCTAACTTCTTAATCTTGAGCCGCCAAACGGCGGCGACGACATCGTTCGGAGCAGTATTTGACCTCATCCCAGCAGTCGGCCCATTTTTTGCGCCAAGTAAAAGGTCGATCGCATACCGGGCACATTTTTGTCGGTAAATCAGATTTCGATCGTTGCTTAGCCATGCTAATTTTGACAATAGATTAACTAATTCCCATCTTGTACCATTTTTATGAACAGGCAAGATGCCTGTTCCACAAGAGTTAAATTTGATTGTGGAACAGGCATCTTGCCTGTTGCTAAGGAAACAACCTAATTTCTACCAAACACCTCCCCAAATAAAAATGCTCGAAACGGCCGACGCCAACATCCGAATAGTTTTAGTCGAACCGGCAGGCCCATTGAATGTCGGTTCTGTTGCCCGCGTCATGAAAAATATGGGTTTGCACCAATTAGTTTTGGTAAATCCCCAATGCGATCATTTAGGGGAAGAAGCCCGACTGATGGCAGTTCGCGCCGCCGACATATTGGAAACGGCGAAAGTAGTCGAGAGTTTGCCCGCTGCTTTGGTTGGGTGTGTCAGAGCGATCGCAACTACAGGGGATGATAGTCGATCGTTGCCAACACAACTAGAAGAACCCGCAGAGGCCTTGCCTTGGCTCCTAGAAGCCCCCAGCGCCCTCATTTTCGGCCGAGAAGACTGCGGCTTGACCAATGCCGAATTAAACCGCGCTCAACGCCTGATCCGCATTCCCAGCAGCGATGCCTACACATCTCTAAATCTCGCCCAAGCCGTCGCTATCTGCTGTTACGAACTATACCGGGAAGAAGGAAGAAGGAAGAAGGAAGAAGGAAGTTCGGCAACGAGCACTGTACAAGATGTAACGGATGTCAGGAAGAGGAAAGAAGGAAGAGGGAAGAGGGAAGAAGGAACAGGGAAGGAAGAAGAAGATGCCTCGTTCCCCGGCTCAGCCGGGGAACGCATATCCAGAGGCTCTGCCTCTTCAATACCCCATGCCACAGATAATTTATCAACTTGTTACCAAGAACAACTTGCCACCCGCCAGACAGAAAATCCCTCAATTCCCCTCGCCAGTGCTCCCTTGGAAAATTTAGAGGGATATTATCAGCAACTAGAAACTTTGCTGTTAAAAATAGGATATTTGCAGCAGCACACAGCAGCAAGCCGGATGGAAAAATTTCGGCGTTTGTACAACAGGGCTTATCCGACAGTGGATGAAGTCGCCATGCTGCGGGGCGTCCTCCGCCAAACAGAATGGGCAATCAAAAGTTACCCACGAGAGGCAAATTCTGATACTCTGGATGGGGCGTTGCCGGAAAATCCAACAGATAGCTAGGAGAACTTTCCTGTACCCACTTGTCACCTTCAAAACAGGGTTTCTTGACTAAAAACCTAAGCTTTGCGATAATTTGCGGGCAATAAACCCGGTTGCTGATACCATGCAGCGTCTGGGGTAAATCTAAAATCTAAAATCTAAAATCTAAAATTGATTGGCTGACAAGCGGAAAAATCTTAAACTTGAACTTTACATTAGTGATGAAGGAGTAAGACGTGGCAGAGCGGTTTCCCAAAGGATCGATATTATCGGTGATATCCTCGTCGATATCCTCTCCCAACTCCGGCTCAAAGCAGCCTAAGTCCGGCAAAGCAAGTCAGTCTGGCAACTCGGGCCGCCGCCGCCCTCCCCAACCGCAAAACGGCAATCCAGAAATTCGATCGCCCGAACCTGCAACTTTGCCACCGCAACAGGGCCGGGGCAGCAGAATTGGAGCCAATTCTCCCACATCTTCGGAAGAATTTACTACACAAGACTTTTTATCCGATCCTCGATCGGCAATTAACCCCAGAAAACCCAGAACCAGCAAAACTCCGCAGTCGAAGACTCGCCAACCACGCAAAAAAGGCCTCGCTGCTGTCGATATGTTCCAGTTTCCAGATCCGACTCTGGAGCGGGAAAATGTGAGTTCGATCGCCAGCAATCCCAACACCCAGATCCCAACAGCCACTCCCCCTACCACCCGTGGAAGTCGTCCCACTTCGCCCCCAGTTCGCATTCCAGACACGGTAATCCCCCCAGATGTCAAAAAACCCCCCGTGCCTAAACCGCGTCCGCAAGCGAGCCAGAAACCGGGCAAACGCTCTGCACCTCGGAGCGTGCCGCCGTTGGTGTATGCTACTCGCTTGCTGATTCTGGGAGTTGGGATAGCGGTAATTTGCGGTACGCTGCTGTCGGTGGTAAATGCTGTGAGTCGAGCATCGACTGTAGCGACAGAAGAACAAACCACCACAGGGCAGAACAACCCAGCCGATAGCGCATCTGCGGCACCAGCAGCCCCAGAAGTGCTGCAACTGAATCAAGAATTAGCGGCTTTGAAAACCAAAGTTCAAGTTTTAGCAACAGAAAATCCTAGTTTAACAGCCGGAATATTTCTAGTCGATTTAGATACTGGAAGCTACCTAAATTTTAATGGCGATACTGCTTTTGCTTCAGCTAGCACAATTAAAGTACCAATTTTAGTAGCTTTTTTCCAAGCAGTAGATGAGGGCAAAGTGCAGTTAGATCAGGTGCTGACGCTGAAGTCCGAACACATTGTCGGCGGTTCTGGGGATATGCAAGACGAGTCTCCGGGTAAGAAGTATTCGGCTTTGGAAGTTGCCCAAAAGATGATTGTTGTCAGTGACAATACGGCGACAAATATGATGATTGAGTTGTTGGGAGGTGCTGAGGTTTTGAATCAGCATTTTGCAAATTGGGGTTTGAGTACCACGGTTCTGCGTAATAATTTGCCAGATTTGGAGGGTACTAATACTACCAGTCCGAAGGATTTGATTAATATCATCGCCCAGATCGATCGGGGTAATTTGGTATCGGTGAAATCGCGCGATCGTATTTTGCAAATCATGCGACAAACTAGAAATGATTCTTTGCTGCCGAAAGGTTTAGGCGAAGGTTCAATTATTGCTCACAAAACCGGCAACATTGATACAATTCTTGCGGATGCCGGTATGGTGGATTTGCCGAACGGTAAGCGTTATTTGGTGGCGGTGATGGTGAAGCATTCGCCGGAAACAGAGAAGCCAGCTCAAACATTGATTCGGGAGATTTCTCGGATGAGTTACCGCTATTTGTACGGTGGGGAAACGCCAGCCGATTCAAAAGTTAAAATTAAAAATTGAAAATTCAACCGGGTTTTTTCCGGCTATTGTTGTAGACTTTATCAAACTATAAACCAGTTGGTATTATGAAACTAAACATTCGACTTGCTTGTCTAGTAGCGCTCTCAATTTTAGCTGTGGGAGTCTTCCCTACCTTGAGTAATGCTAATCCTGCTCCTGAATCTGAGACGGACGGCGTGAGAGCGATCAACAATAATATCGAACTCAATCGGGCGAAAAACTTAGCCCGTCAAGCAGCAGAAAGGGCTAATGGGGGTTTAGGCAACTATCGAGCTGAAGCTTCTATGCACGGTATTTCTAGGGAATCGCCGTTTGTAGACAATGGCGATGGAACTTGGACTTTTACTTTTAAGGGTTCCAAGCCTGGTTCGTCTGTCTTTACTGTAGAAACGGTTGTTACGGTTTCTCAAGATGGAAGGGTGAGAGTCGATTACAACGGGCAAATTCGCGAGTTATCTCCATTGTGAATAACTGTGGAAATATCGGGCTATGCAGTTTCAATCCTCGATCGGGATTTAAGCTAACGGCATTTTTTCCCTTTGTTACAATCAAGGGAATTCCCCTCCTCACATCAGCACTAATGCAAATTATCCTAGAAGTTCCCGATATCCTCGGCGAAAAACTGCAACAATTGGGCGATCGTCTCCCGGAAGCCCTGGATCGCGCACTTCGGGAACTCGCCCCCGCAGAAACCATTCCCTACCAAGACGATCGCCAAATAGTGGAACTGCTAGCCAGTCAACCCAGCCCAGAAGAAATCCTCGCAATCCGCCCCACACCTGCGTTGCAAGCCCGCATGAGCGAACTGCTCGATCGCAATAAATCCGGCACTATTTCGGCCAGAGAGGAAGTCGAACTCGATCGCTATTTGCTGTTAGAACATTGGGTGCGTTTAGCCAAAGCTCACGCCTACAAACGCTTACAGACAGAAGCATGAGTTATGTACCAGCCACTGTGCGTCGCGTCGTCACCCAACGCGCCGGAGACCAATGCGAGTATTGTCGATTTCCCCAAACGGCTTCACTCTTTGCCTTTGAAATGGAACACATCATTGCTGAAAAACATGATGGGGTCACCGTCGTGGAAAACCTAGCGTTATCCTGTCCTTGCTGCAACCGTTTCAAAGGAACTGACCTAGGTTCTATCGACCCTGAGACTGGACAGCTAACTCCCTTTTTTAATCCCCGTCTCCAGGAATGGTCAGACCATTTTCGGCTAGAAGGAGGAGCAATCGTCCCACGGACACCAGAAGGGCGCGTAACCGCTAAAATTCTGCAATTTAACCTCCTAGAACGCATCCTCGAACGCGAGCAACTTATCAGTATTGGGGAATATCCAGCACCCAGCCCACAAACCACATAAACAGTAGGTGATTATAAAATCAACCCAACGATGCAGATTGTAGCAATAATTTAGATAAGTGGTATTACAAAACAAATGAATAATTTTAATTGTGAAAAAACCGTCTAACTGGAATAGTCTTATAGACTCATGGGGTGATTGTAATTCCCCGTATGCTTATATAGTAGCTTATTATCTTTCAAGATTTGATAGAGATGCTTATCAGAAATTGGGATTTGGTAATATGACTGATACCCATGAAAAAATAGGCTCTCTACTTGGAATTTCCGCTAATACAATCAAAAATTTGAGAGATGCCTTTGATCCTTATCATGAAAATAGGCGTAAAGGCTGGTGGCAGAGAGAGTTATGGCGTTGTGAGAAAGAAATTTATGAAGGATTTCAAGAATATTCTGAAGAAGAACTCTATGTTTTAGTTTGCAAAATTTTAACCACACCCAAGCTTGATTTTGAACAGCTTTTCGATTCTTTTAGTGTCTCAGATGATACGCTAATATTTCCTGATGAAGTCGGAGAAGTAGAGGAAACTCAAACTTTTAAAGAAGGTTCTATTCGTCAAATACAAGTTAATGCTTATGAACGAAATAATCCAGCTCGCAAAAAATGTATTGAATATTATGGGCTAAATTGTTATGTTTGCAAGTTTAACTTTGAAAAAGTTTTTGGAGAAATAGGTAAAGGTTTTATTCATGTTCACCATATAATACCTTTAGCTGAAATTAATCAAGAATATGAAGTTAATCCTATTCAAGATTTACGTCCACTATGTCCTAACTGTCATGCAATGATTCATAGGAAATATCCTCCATTTACTATTGAAGAAATTAAAGATTTACTTAGTAAAAACTGACTTCGTAGATAGATGTCCAAGATATTTTATGATACCATTTAGGCTCAAACCCTTGCCGCACCAGGCATACAGCCGAAAGATTTGACAATTCCCGCATCCAGGATAACCGCCACGTGATTCATCCGTCCAGAAATAAAAAACCTGTATCCGATCAACCAGCCCCCGAATTTATCCGTGGGGTCAATGCTTCAATCTAAAATCTAAAATCTAAAATCTAAAATCGATTGACCCCTCAAAAAAACACCTACCGATTCACGGAAATTCCAGGAACCGGAAAGCGATTAAACACTCGCGACTGCTAACTGTTCTGCCGCCTCTTTCTCGTTCATCTCGTCGAGTTTTTGCCAAACTTGCTGCATCAATTCATCCAATCCAAGTCTACTAACGGCGGAAATCAACAAAACAGGAGCGCCGCTAATTTCTTTAAGTCGGCTGATTAAATTACCGATTTCTTCGCTTTCGAGGTCGATCGCATCTACCTTATTAAAAGCCAAAATCTGCGGTCGATCGGCTAAACCACGCCTGTAAGCCTTCAATTCTTCCTGAATTGTGACATAATTGGCGATCGGATCTTCATCGGTAATATCGATCAAATGCAGCAACAACCGAGTCCGTTCGATGTGCCGCAAAAACTCGTAACCCAAACCAGCACCTTCGTGAGCCCCCTCAATTAATCCCGGAATATCAGCAAAAACAGTACCGTCGCCGCTGGGTTTTCTGACTACGCCCAAATTCGGGACTAAAGTTGTAAACGGATAATCTGCTATCTTGGGGCGGGCCGCAGATAAAGCTGAAATTAAGGTGGATTTGCCAGCATTGGGCATCCCCAGAATTCCCACTTCAGCTAATAGCTTCAATTCCAAACGCAAAAATTTGTGTTCTCCTTCTTTTCCCGGCATCGCATAATCTGGAGCACGGTTAGAATTGGTCAGAAAACACTTGTTTCCCAAACCGCCTTTGCCACCTTTGGCTACGCAAAAAGTCTGTCCGGGCGTTACTAAATCTGCTAAGATTGCCTGAGTTTCCGCGTCGTAAACTACTGTACCGCAGGGAACTTCGATCGTGCGATCGTCCCCACCTGCACCAGTCATATTTTTCGGCGCGCCCCGCTTCCCGTCATCGGCTTTAAAAATCCGGTTGTACTGAAAATCTAGCAGCGTTTGCAGGCTTTCCACCGCCACCATATACACGGAACCGCCTTTGCCGCCTGTCCCGCCACTGGGCCCGCCCGCCGGTACATACTTTTCTCTGCGAAAAGCTACCATACCGTCGCCACCTTTGCCGGCTGCGACTTGAATATCTGCTCGATCGATAAATTGCATAATTTAGTCAGTTGTCAGTTGTCAGTTGTCAGTTGTCATATCATGTCCAATCGAGCGATTAAGAGGGCGGGTTTTTGAGATTGTCAATTATTGGCAAATATTTTTCGTGAACCCGCCCCTACCTTATTAGGGGTAATCGACCGGACATGATATCACTTGTCATTGGTCAATTGTCAATTGTTAGTTGTGATTAGTCATTAGTTATTATACCAGATGCAAGTACAATATTCCCCTTTTCCTATAGTCCGCGTCGGCGGACGACAGCCAAGTTTAGTCGCGATTTACAGTTGCCGGAAAATTATAATTTTACCAATTTTTAAAAGTAGTTCAGAACCAGAGATTGTACGTGAGCATTTGTAGGGAAACGGCAATGCCGTGTCCGGCTCCTAAATTGGCGATTTTTAATAATTTGTATAAGCTTGAGGATTGTACCAAAACTGGGGTTGAATTAGTATTATCAAAGCAGATTTGATATTAGCAGGACTCACGCACAAAAACTGCATAAACCCGGTTTTTCTACTGGGGCGGATGGGTGTAATGATGTTTTTTCGTAGAAAAACCAGGTTTTTGCGTTCAGGACTAATTAGTAGTCATTGGTTAATAGTTACAGTCATTAATCCAAGATTTTACCAGAATGGCTAATGGCTAATGACTAATGACTACTAACAATAGGACGATACATCTTCCTTACATTCATCTGCCAAATAGCAGAGAGCTCGAAAGCGCATCCCGACTAACTGTTCGTAAAGCGGGTTAATCTGGCACATCGCCGGAATGTGGACGATTTTGCGACCAAATAACACGACATCTCGCTCAAACGGACACTGGGGCGGAATAATTTTACAGACAAAGTGTGCCACTTTGGGGTCGTGAATTTCCCAGCCGTCAAGCCAGTCTTTGACGGGTTGCAGGACATCTTTGTGGTGAGGTTTAGGTAGCCGAGATGAAAGGGGTGTTCCGGCGACGGGGGCGACATTGGCATCAAAGACTATTTGGCTGCTGGGCCCCTGCGGATCATCGCACTTGCTGTCTTCGATGGTGTGTCGCAGAGCTTCCAGCGCCTCTACATTGTGCCCCAAAGCTGTGCAAAACTTAGAGATTACCTCGTCTTCGCTGAGCGAGTAGGTACCGTCTGCCAAAGCTACCATGACTGCTGTCCTCAAAAAATCCTCGCCTTTGGCGGTGTCTTTCCCTAACACAGCGGCTAATTCCTCTGGGGCAATAGGTTCAAAACCCTCCTCAAAAGATACCGGGTGTAGTTCATCCTGAGTTAGATTTGCAATCATTTTTTGCTCGTCTTCGTCAAAGTTGCCGTCTGCCCAAGCAATTGTCAGCAATCCCCGCAGCCAAGCAGTAATCTCTTCATTGGTGCAGGAAGATTTAGCGTTACTCATTAGCATTTCCACTTGGATGTACCAGTCAATTTGTTCGTTTACAGCGGACTCAATATTCCCCTCCCAATAATTTTTACTGGTTTTGTGGTCGATCGACGATCTATTTGTGGAAGGTTTGTGGCCGAAGATTGCTCCAAACGCTTGTAGTGGATGTGTTAAAAGCATATTTGTTTCTGTGCAGCATCTCTGACTAGCGAGCTAATCTTTTGGCTAATCCTATTCCCTAAAAAGTCATCTATCGGGAGGAATAGGTTGGTTGAATTCATCTTAACTTTAGTTGCACCCATTGAGATGGGGATCGACTTTTATTCCAGCCGGATTGCCATTAGCAACCCAATTTTTCGCCAAAAATAAAAGGTTGGCAAGCGCGGGATCTAATCAGACACTGGGTTTCTTACCCAGGGGCGATCGAACTTCGCTCTCTTTACATTTTAATATATATTTTTGTGAATTTTTCTGTACTGGCAGCACAATATTAACAGCGAGCAGGGTTTAAGCTGTTGAAATAAAAATATATGAGAAAAAATTGACCGCCGAGCAAAGCTTTTGATTGCTGTGTCCGTCTATAAATGACCGATTTTTTTTAACTTCGGCGGCACAAAATCCAGCGCAATTCCATTGGCGGGCGTGCGTTTGCCATCGGGAAGACATCTCGACCCGTGGCCCAACTGGGAAACCAGGGCGTCGGGGGCCAGGCTGCTTCCGGCAGGTGGTGGCGTTCATATTCAAACACCAATTCGTCGGATATTTGGACTAAGGGCAACCCTTCCATTGCAGTGGCGAGTTCTTGGGGCGTAAATAAAGTAGACCAGGAGAGTTGGGCAACTTGTCGCACGAGGGCATCAGGCTGGTAGTCACCGACGGTTAAAAACGTGCTGAACAGCAACAGACCTCCAGGAGACAGGGAATCGCACATTTTAGCGAGGAAAAGCCGTACTTGATCGCTGTCTCGAAAATGTGAGATGACTTCGGCGGCAACTGCCAACTGGTAGCGGGCCGGTTTCATCCGCATTAAGGGGTCGAGCACATCGCCTTCAGTCACTGTCACGGGAAGGTTTTCGGCTGTTACTGCTGCTTTCAATTGTTCTGCAAAAGCTGGGGCTAGTTCGATCGCATCTACAGAATAGCCCAATCTCGCCAGGGGCAAGGTATTGCGGCCGGTACCAGCCCCCACGTCCAAAATCCGCACTCGATCGGGCGTGCCCAATTTAGCAGCCGTTGCCATCAATTTTGCATCTGGATGAGAACCGAAAAGCGGAGGTTCTCTGGTGTCTACCCAGCTTTTGTACTGTTCTCCAACACTTGAGGTAGTAACAATCACTTTGCAGGCTAAACCGGTTTGCGGCGGCTGCACTGATTCGTATTGCAGGATCAGCATCGATGCTGTGGAGGTGCGGTAGCCTTGTTCTAACTTGGTGGCTAAAAGCTTGCTGAGTTCGTCTCTGCGGTCTTCGGGCAGGGGTCTGTCGAGAGTGCTAAATAGCTTTTCTATCGACTTGAGATAGTGGCTTAGCATTCCCGGTACGCAGGGGAAAATTAATTCTCCGCGAGCGTTTATGCGAGTATTAATTTTGTATAGGATAGCTTGCTGGAGAATGTCGGGATTTACTACCAGCGGTAGCTGTTCGGTCTGGTTGATTGTACTTTCGGCGCCCATAAATTCCGCGAAGAGGTGATTAGCTGTTAGTTGTTAGCTGTTAGTTGTTAGCTGTTAGTTATTAGTTATTTGTTATAACTCACATTTTGCACCCTTTTCAATAACAGGCAAGATGCCTGTTCCACAAAGAGTAGATTTTCTTCTTGTGGAACGGGCATCTTGCCCGTTCATAAAGCTTATTGACAATGGTACATTTCAGTTATAACTCACATCTTGCACCCTTTTCAATAACAGGCAAGATGCCTGTTCCACAAAGAGTAGATTTTCTTCTTGTGGAACGGGCATCTTGC
>NZ_JAUBUY010000039.1:35703-46958 GCF_036705565.1 Microcoleus sp. AT8-B5 | reverse complement strand
CCGTTCATAAAGCTTATTGACAATGGTACATTTCAGTTATAACTCACATTTTGCACCCTTTTCAATAACAGGCAAGATGCCTGTTCCACAAAGAGGGAATTTTCTTGTGGAACGGGCATCTTGCCCGTTCATAAAAATCTATAAGCAGCGCGTCAAACCACTTTTCGCTTAAGTATTAATTATCAAAACAACGCCGATTTTAGAGCTTTATTTTCAATAAATCTCGAATCGACCAAGCCCACAACCAGAGTAGGTATGAAAATCGGATTTAATATCAATATAAGCTGTAGCGAATTCAAATTTTATGTTTCACGGCGAGGTGGAAAAAGCGTCAAATCCTCTCGCCTTCTCCCCTCTCTCCTTCCCCTCGTTAGCCATAACAGGCAATGTATATGGGTAGCAACTAAAAGCGGGGCTTAGTTGCTGCCGGTAAAAGTCACTAGGGGGAACTTTGACTGAGCTTCAGTCATCGGGCGCCGTCTGCCTTCCTCTTGCCAGTAGTTGATTACTTCTGTGGCTTGGTTGAGGATTTCGACGCGATCGTTATCAGCAATCCAGTGTTTGGCTTCGAGTTCGTTTTTGAGGTCTTCCCACGCATCTTTGCGTGGCCAGAAAAAGTAGGATGTCAGCGGGCTAGTTCCTTTGCCGACAACTTGGTCAACGGCGAGGGCAACATTCTCTTCTAGCCAGAGAACTTTTAAGATGAACTTGGACAAGCAAACCTCCAGGGTTCCGATCGAACTTGTTAAAAATTTCTACAATCGCTAAGCGTAGCACACTCTGTTCGATAATTGGTCATCGGCCATAAAAAGTTTTGTGGCGCGACTGCTTTTAGCGCCACTCAGGGGCTGGAAACCGATAAAATTTGGGTTCTCACCCGCCCTAGGTACAAGGATGGTTAAATTGTGAACAGAGTTATTGTAGTTTTTGACATTGATGGTGTGGTGCGGGATGTGTCGGGTTCCTATCGGCGGGCGATCGCGGATGCGGTGGAACATTTCACGGCGGGTGCTTTTCGCCCGAATTCTCTCGATATCGACTCTCTGAAGTCTGAGGGAGTGTGGAATAATGACTGGCAGGCGTCTTTCGAGTTAGTTTGCCGTTATTTTGAGGGAATTGGGCGATCGAGAAACCAACTCGCTCTCAACTATGACGAATTAGTGGCTTTTTTCCAAAGTCGCTATCGCGGGCCCGATGAGAAAAATTGGACTGGTTACATTTGCGACGAACCGCTGCTGTTAAGTCCGGCTTACCTGGAAAGTTTAACGGTTGGGGGCATTGTTTGGGGCTTTTTTAGCGGGGCGATGCGGGATGAAGCTGCTTATGTTTTGTCAGGGAAACTGAGTTTAAATTCCCCGGTGTTGGTGGCGATGGAAGATGCACCGGGAAAACCCGATCCGGCTGGACTTTTCGCGGCAATTGAACAGTTGGAAACTCTGCATGGTTTAGCAAAAAATTTGCCCGTGATTTACGCGGGAGATACTGTTGCGGATATTTACACGGTTGTGAAGGCGCGGGAAGTGCAACCAAATCGGGTTTGGCTGGGGGCTGGAATTTTGCCACCTCATGTTTTGGATGATGCTGTGCGCTGCGAGGCTTATGCTGCTGGGCTGGAAAATGCGGGTGCAGCAGCGGTTTTCAGGAATGTCGAGGAGTTGACGGCTGCGCGGATTTGGGAATTAGTTCAGTAGGCCAGTCAGTCTGTAGGCTACGCATTCCGCACCTTATTTTTTTGATAAACAATGTCTGTAGGGTGCAGCGAACCGGATATTATTGACAAACAAAGGTAATTTTGTTAAATAATTTTGCACCTTATCCTATTGACAAGTAAATGTAGTTTTGTTACATTTGTTTGTCAATTTTTGCATCTTTGAGTTGACAATATCTGCGGCGGCGGCTTAGTACAGAGTAGAGGTTAAGCTCTAGGAGAGTGCCACTATGTTAGTTTCGCGATCGACTGATAAACAACCTACGCTGGAAGAAACTCGGCAACTAGAAAAGCTCCAAGCCCAAATCGAGCGAGCTGTTGCTAACGGCAAGATATCTAAGCAAGAAATGGAAGACATCAGAAGAGCGATTTGTGCTGACGGAAAAGTTACTGTTGAAGAACTGGAACTGTACAGAATATTGGTGACAGATAGGATTGTTGCTGGAGAAGTAGAATACGATTTTTGAGAAGAGAATTCAACGGAGGGAACGGATTTTAGGGATGAATATTGAGGAAATAAGAAACCAGGAAGAAGAGTTTTAATGGTTCTTCAATAGTTTATTTACTGCTCTAAGCTGTGGAGCATTTAAACCAGTAACGAGGCTAGTAGGGTGCGTCAGCTAGAACCCTTACGCTGAAACGGAAAACCTTAGATGCTGACGCACCTTACGCAAGCCCTTTAAATGCCGAACAGCTTAGCAATCCTAAATGATTATACTCGTTACCAGGAAGAGCCTGGTAACGCAGACCCGGAGGAAGAGCCTCCCTAGTCTGGGCCGAGGCAGAGCCTCGCTTACATCGGTTCCCAGGCAGAGCTTGGGAACCAGTTAAATGGTTCTTCAAGAGTTTATTTACTGCTAGCTTAGGATGAAATTTGGCAATTTTTTGGAGCATCCCTTTTAGGAATTATACGCCACAATTATGGGATGCTCACAATTTTTCATTGGCGTTTTGAGATTATTTCAAGTGCAAGAATTTGTCTAATGCACTGACTGCAAGTGGTGGCCAGCGGCGGGTATTGGCAACCCAATCGAGGTCTTTGTAGCGGGAGTCGAGGCCGATGGCTGCTACCCAATTGCTCTCAGCTTCGCCGCGATTTCCAGCTTCCCAAAGACAGGCGCTGAGGGCGGCTCTCATGTCGGCAAATTGGGGGTATCTGCGGACGATGTTTTTCATGTTGCGAATTGCTTCTTTGGTTTGCCCGTTTTGATAAAGTGCCAGGGCGTGGTTGGCGCGGGCAAAGGCGTATTCGGGGGCTAGTTCAAAGGCTTTGCTGTAGTCGGCAATTGCTTGTTCCCATTGTCCTAAACCTGCTTCGGCGTTGCCTCGGTTGTTATAGGCGGCTGGATCTTGGGAGTCTAATTCTAGTACATGATTGTAGTCGGCGATCGCCTCTTCCCAGCGTCCTAAACCCTCTAAGGCGGTGCCGCGGTTTAGGTAGGGATCGGGGGCGTCGGGTGCTAGTTCGATCGCTCTTTCGTAGTCGGTAATAGCGGCTTGTAGTTTGTTTTGGCTGACTCTAGAATTGCCTCGGTTGCTCCAAGCTGCCGCTTGTGAGGGAAATTTTTCAATGATTTGAGTCCAAAAAGTTTCAGCGGCGGGAAATTTGCCTTCATTTGTAGCTTCAAAAGCTTTTTGAACGAGTTCTCCCAATTCCTGTTGGGGATCGGCGATATCTGTTGGTTGTACTTGTGCGGCAACGGGGGCGATATTTCCCAACCATACTAATCCGGTTACAATTAATACTGTAAAAAATGTGAAAACTGAGCGAATCATCGTTGTTGGTCGTTTAAACTTTACTAAACATATTATTAACCGAATTGGCGGGCGTTGGTTAGAAGATGTTTGAAAAGTCTGGGCGACTTAAGTCGCAGCTACAGGGACAAAACCTGCCTCCGCAGGTTCTGGATTTTGTTTCGTCGGGATAGGCGGACTTTGGTTGGGTAGTTGCGGGTTTAACTGATATCATGTCCGATCGATTGACCATAATATCCCGGCCGGCGCGGGTTTTTGAGATTGTCAATTATTGGCAGATATTGGCAGGTTTACCCGCCCCTTGCAAGCTCCAAGTAGCGCCTGAGCAGTCCATCAAAATTGATGCAACCCTTCAGGCGTTCGCGAGCTGACGGGGTGACAACCTCGTCAAAATCCCTACCTGTTGCGGATTTCGGCAAGTTGCGGTAAAAAAGATGAGGTAATTTTTGTCAACAAGCCCCATCTGTTAAATATGTTTCCTCAATTTTACCACATCCACCTGCAACACCAACTAAAAACGGACGTATACGTGACGCTTAAAATCTTGGTATATCTTTGGCAATGCCACAAACAAGTTAGTATTGAGTTGCTGGCTTCTTTGATGCCTTATCCCATTTTATTTGAGAGTCGTCCTTGCAGCATACAAAGATTTATTAAATTATCTTTCCTCGATATTAAAAACCTCTGGTTCCCTATTGTTCGATAATTTATAAAAACAAAATTTTCTCGCTCCCAGAGCCTTAAACTTACTGCTGTGATTTGGGTAGGAGTGATATTGCAGTTACTTCTGAGGGAGATACATTTAGCGGTAAATAAATTACCAAAGTTAGGAATCATTATGCCAAGTTGAGAGCAAATATCCAGCGAAAAGCCAGGAAAGGCTCGCGTTGCACTCGGCGTAGATGTCGAGAATTGTTGAAACGGTTGTCGGGCAAGGAAAAGCGCTTTCAGACTTTGGTAAATCACACTATCAGTCACCGTATCGTAACCAAGGCTAAGAACAAAAATCAAGTTGTCGCTTTGGAAGATTTGACGGGAATTAGGGAGCGCACAAATCAGCAGCCACGCTCGAAACAAGTGCGGAGACGATTCAATAACTGGGCATTCTTTCAGTTGCGCCAATTCCTAATCTACAAAGCTATAAAGCATAGCGTAAAGATTTTGTTTGGGGAGCCTAGCTAGATATACTAGCAAAATGTGCCACAAGTGCAATCATATTCACCCTGGACGGGGCGAATCTTATAGAATTGGTAAAAAGTTCGCTTGTGACCATTGTGGCTGGAAAGGTGATGCCGACTTAAACGGCAGTAAGAATATTGCTGCTATTGGGGCTTTCGTAAATAAGCCCTTATGTTCGAGATTGTTTTGCAATGTGCAAGATTATTTCAGGGCGATTGAAAGCCCACACTGTGCCTGTACTCAGGGAGCGTGCTGGGTAATTTACCAGGCCCTGCTACAATCCACTTAGTCTCCCTTTAATTTTTGCCATAGACTTCCATGAGTGAAACCGTCCTAGAAGTTCGCAACCTGCGGGTTCAATTTCAATCTGCGGACGCAGGCGATGCGTCTGCAACCGTCAAAGCGGTTGACGGCATTTCGTTTGAGGTCAAGCGAGGGCAAACTCTGGGCATCGTGGGAGAGTCGGGCTCGGGAAAATCGGTAACATCCCTGGCTGTTATGGGTTTGCTGTCGAGTTCGTCAACGAAAATCGAGGGCGAAATTTGGTTTTCTCCGACAAAAGACGGCGCTAGCAATGGGCCCCTTAATCTACTGGAAATGCCGGACAGGGAAAAACAAACATACCGGGGCAGTCAGATTGCGACGATTTTTCAAGAGCCGATGAGTTCGCTAAATCCGGTTTATACGATCGGATTCCAACTCACAGAAGCCATTTGTTTGCACCAACAGGTGTCGCAGACAGAAGCGCGACGCCAAGCTGCTTCTTTGCTGCAAGAAGTGAAGCTGCTACCGGGCGACGATGAGCTCAGGCAGCGGTGTTTGGCTTTGCGGCAAGAAGCGGTTCGGGAGGACGATCGCGATTTGATGCAGCTCGTCAACGGCCAAAAACAAGCTATGCTCGATCGCTATCCCCACGAACTATCAGGCGGTCAAATCCAGCGCGTGATGATTGCAATGGCCATTTCTTGCAATCCAACTTTATTAATTGCTGATGAACCTACCACGGCTTTGGACGTAACCGTGCAGGCAACAATCTTAGCTTTGCTGCGGGAGTTGCGGGACTCTAGAGGCATGGCAATGATTTTTATTACCCACGATTTGGGCGTCATTGCTGAAATTGGCGATACGGTGGCGGTGATGTACCGAGGCAAGATTGTTGAGTGCGGTGCGATCGAACAAATTTTCACCAATCCCCAACATCCTTACACAAAAGGTTTATTAGCTTGCCGCCCAACTCTCGATCGGCAAAGGCGCCGTTTGCCGACAGTTTCCGATTTTATGGATGTCACCACAAATGCTAGCGGCGAATTAGTAATTGTCGAGAAAAATGCCGATTTAGACGGCGACAACAGTGGGGGAAATCCCGCTTTTGCAACCGGAAAACCGCCTAGGCTGCCGCATATTTCCGGCCCTTTGCTAGCTGTTGATAACTTGCGAGTCGGTTTTCCGGTGCAGGGAATGTTTGGCGAAACTAAACGCTTGTTTATGGCGGTAAACGATATTTCTTTTGAGGTTTACCCCGGCGAGACTTTGGGTTTGGTGGGCGAGTCTGGCTGCGGCAAATCTACTTTGGCGAGGGCTTTGCTGCAATTAATTCCGATCGCCAGCGGTAAAGTGTTTTTTGAAGGTCAAGAAATTACGCCTCCTGCCAGAAGTAGTTCGGCATCGCAGTGGATGGCTAATTACCGGATGAAAAAAGAGTACGATCGCAAATTGCGGTGGCTGCGGCGCGATCTGCAAATTATTTTTCAAGATCCTTTTAGTTCTCTCGATCCGCGTCTAAGTGTTGGGGATGCGGTGATGGAACCGATGGTGATTCACCGCTTTGGTAAGAACCAGAAAGAACAGCGCGATCGCGCGGCTTATTTGTTGGATAGAGTGGGTTTAAATCCCGATTTTATGCGGCGCTACCCTCACGAGTTTTCGGGTGGACAGAGACAGCGAATTTGTATTGCTAGAGCTTTGGCTTTGAATCCTAAGTTTATTATTTGCGATGAGTCGGTTTCGGCATTAGATGTGTCGGTGCAGGCGCAAGTTTTAAATTTGCTGAAGGAGTTGCAAACAGAGTTTGGACTGACTTATATTTTTATTTCTCACGATTTGAGCGTGGTCAAGTTTATGAGCGATCGCGCGATCGTGATGAACAAAGGTAAAATCGAAGAAATTGGCACTGCTGAGCGCATTTACCGCCAACCGCAGCAAGCTTACACGCGACAACTCATAGCTTCTATTCCAGCGGGGAATTTGGAGCGAATTCGGCAACAGCAACTAGGTCGCCAAGCTGCTTGGCCCCCATCGCCTGCGGATGAATCAGAACAAAATTGATATCTAGTGTTTTAAACTCGTATCAATTACCAATTGCCCGTTACCAATTACTAATTAGCCATTGCGCGCGAACATCTCGTGCAAGGAAAAACTGCTAGGAAGATTTTTTTTTTCACAAATCAGAAGTTTATATTTATTTTAAATTCATAATTTAT
This sequence comes from Microcoleus sp. AT8-B5, assembly GCF_036705565.1. Taxonomy (NCBI): domain Bacteria; kingdom Bacillati; phylum Cyanobacteriota; class Cyanophyceae; order Oscillatoriales; family Microcoleaceae; genus Microcoleus; species Microcoleus sp. AT8-B5. Next base: position 39,836 of record NZ_JAUBUY010000039.1, on the reverse strand, counting down.
GCTCACATTCAACCTGTTTGAAGTTGACTAATATTCCGGGCTGTTTAACCCACAGCCAGGGCGCTAAACGCAGTATTTTTCTACATCAAACCAAGTTATTTCTACAGGCCAAAAGTGCGGTATAACAGGCTACGATAAGGCGGTAAGCAGATTCAGGCGCAGCCTAGATAATTAGGGTTTGCGTCTAGGACTAGGTAAATTAGGCCAAATGTCCAATGACTAACAACAATATATCGCGTAGTATTATAAGTAAACTCTCTCTCTGAGTCGCAAAAATTAGCAAATGCGTACCCCAGCTAAAAAGAGATTGGTGGCTACTTCCGTAAATATACTTAATTATCTCCTCGTTTTGGGTACATTTACCCAATTATTCAATATTAGAGCTCGCAAAGTAGGAAATATTTATAATATTTAAACATCTTTATTGTAATTTTTAAATCAGCACAACTCAAAGTAACTATAGAGTAAAAGAATGAAACATTCAGTTCAAGTAGGAGAATCCAAAAGCACTAAATTGGTGAAATTCCTGCAATTGTTGTGGACAAAAATTATGGCTGCAGTCACCACAATACAAAAAGCAGAATCTAGAAAGCATTCTGAAAAAAAAATCAGCGTAGCGACGATCGCCCCTGGGAGTTTATTCTCAATTTTGATAATTGTACTGCTGGTGTTAAACGGGTGGCTCGTAGCTGGCAGTGGCGATAATTTCTACCATCGCCAACTCGCCCTGGGATTTTTGGCAATAGCAAATATTGTCTTTTTGGCGGTATGGGCGGGATCAAAAGCTTCTGCTGTCGCAGCCCAAAACGATCGCCCATCCAGCGAACCCAACGGGGGCGATCGCTTTTTTAGCCTCTCGCTAGATATGCTGTGCGTCATTAGTTTTGACGGTTATATAACACTCATCAACCCAGCAGCAGAAAAAATCCTCGGCTATTCCCCAGGAGAAATGATTGGCAAACTCTTCATTGAATTCGTGCATCCAGACGATCGCGAAACTGCTTTAAAAGAAGCTGAAAGTGTTGCTACGGGGAATAATACCGTTGGGTTTGAAAATCGCTGGCGCTGTCGCAACGGTTCTTACAAGTGGATAGCCTGGACTGCTACGGGTTTCTGCGAGGAAGAATTGATCTATGGTGTCGGGCGCGACATTACCGCTCAAGAACAAGCAGAAGCAGCGCTGCAAGAAAGCCAGCGTTTTCTCGAACAAATTGCCAATGCTACTCCGAATATTCTCTATGTCTACGACGAGATCGAGCAGCGAAATGTGTACAACAACCGCGAAATCAATGTCGCGCTGGGCTATACCGTCGAAGAAGTTCAAAAAATGGGCAGCAGTCTGTTGCCTACCATTATCCACTCTGATGATTTAGCTAAATTTCCAGAATATTTGCAGCAATTGGAAACTGCTCCCGACGGCGAAGTTGGTGAGTACGAATACCGGGTGCGCGACAAAAATGGCTGTTGGCGCTGGCTAGTCAGCCGGGAAATTGTATTTAGCAGAACAGAGGAGGGAAAAATTAAGCAGCGTCTCGGTTCTGCTACGGACATTACAGAGCGAAAAATAGCAGAACAAGCTTTAGCAGAACAATTGAAACTTTCTTTATTCACAGCAGATGTGGGAATTGTTCTAACTCAAAACCAGGGTTTGCGTAGAACTTTGCAATATTGCGCCGATGCAGTTGTGCGCCATTTGGATGTTGCCTTTGCTCGGATTTGGACGTTGAATGAAGACGGAAATGTATTGCAACTGCAAGCAAGCGCGGGGATATATACTCATATTGACGGCGCTCACAGCCGCATTGCTGTCGGGGAGTTCAAGATTGGTTTAATCGCCCTGGAGCGACAACCTCACATCACTAATTCTGTGAAAGAAGATCCCCGAATCCAGGACAAAAAATGGGCGGCGCGTGAAGGAATGGTGGCTTTTGCTGGATATCCCCTAATTGTTGACAATCAGTTGCTGGGAGTAATCGCGATGTTTGCTCGCCAGGAGTTGAACGAATCAACGCTGATTGCTTTGGCGTCAAGTGCCGATACGATCGCCCTGGGAATTAAGCGCAAACAAACAGAAGAAGCTCTCGCCAGACAACAGCAAACTTTGAGGGCAATTATTGACAACGCTCCGATCTGGGTATGGCTGACAAATGCTAGCGGACGGATGTTATTAATTAACAAAACTTTCTGCGAAGATGTGGCTATACCTGAATCAAGATTTTTAGCAGCATCTCACTATTCCGAAGTTATGGGATTAGAAGCATCTGCTAACTGCATGGCATCTGACGCGCAAGCGTGGAGCCAAGATATTCCCTGTTATGCTGAAGAAGTGATGCAGCTTGCTGATGGTAAAGAACATTATTTGGAGACAATTAAAACTAAGGTCAAAGATGATTTTGGAAACACGATCGGCTTAATCGGCTTGGGTTTGGACGTTACAAAACAAAAAGAATCTCAAAGACAGTTGCAAAAGTCGGAAGCGAGATTCCGCAAATTAGCGGAGCAGGAAGCGCTGCTGAACCAGCTAGCTAGCAATATCCGCGAATCTCTAGATTTAGATACTATTTTAGCAACAACTGTGCAGCAGATTCGCGACTTGCTGCAAGTCGATCGCTGTGTGTTTATCTGGTATTTGCCCGACGCTTCGCCACCAGCTTGGGATGTCGTCCACGAAGCTAAAAATGATGACTTGGTCTCGCTTTTGGGTTATTTTCCTGCTGACATAACGGGTATGCTGCCGCGAAAAATCGCTAATTTGGAAGTTTATCAAATAGATGATGTTGCAACTGTCAGCGATCCCGTAGAACAAAAATTCTTTTTGGAGGTTGGTTGCAAGTCTGTCTTGGATTTGCCGATTAAAAGTGCGGGGGGTCTAACTGGTGTTGTTGGCTGCATTTCTTGCAGGGAGGTTCGCCAGTGGACAAAAGAGGAAGTGGAGTTAATGGAGGCAATTGGCGATCAACTAGCGATCGCGATCAGTCAATCTAAACTTTACACTCAAAGCCTCGATTCAGCCCGGATAGCGCAAGAACAAGCAGCCAAACTAGAAGTAACTCTGTGCGAACTTAAGCTTGCTCAAACCCAGCTCATTCAAGCAGAAAAAATGTCAAGTCTCGGTCAGATGGTAGCAGGAATCGCCCACGAAATCAATAACCCTGTCAGCTTTATTTTCGGCAATCTTACCTACACAGAAGAATACGCCAGAAACCTGATGAAACTGGTAGAAATGTATCGAGATGAATACCCGGAACCTTCTCCAGCGATTCAGGAGCAAATAGAAGTTTTAGAGCTGGATTTTGTGCTAGACGACTTGCCGAAAATGCTGTCTTCTATGCAGGTGGGAGCCACTCGTATTCGGGATATAGTGCGGAGTTTGCGAAATTTCTCTCGCCTCGATGAATCTGACATGAAAAAGGTTAACATTCACGAAGGAATCGACAGCACATTGATGATTTTAGAACACCGTCTGAAAGTTCATCCCAATAGCGTAGCGGGTACGGAGTACGATCGCCCAGCAATTCAAATCGTTAAAGAATACGGAAAATTGCCACGGGTGGAGTGCTACGCCGGACTATTGAATCAGGTGTTTATGAATATTATTGCTAACGCTATTGACGTGTTACAAGAACCGCTCGAAAATCCGGGAATTATTCGCATTCGTACAGAGGTAGAAGGTACTCTCGCTGTGATTAGAATTTCTGATAACGGTGCAGGTATGACAGATCAAGTCAAGCAGCGGATATTTGACCCGTTCTATACTACAAAACGGGTCGGTTCGGGAACGGGGATGGGTTTAGCGATTTCCCATTCAATTATTGTCGAAAAACATAAAGGTGAAATCAAGTGTTTCTCGGTGGTGGGGAAAGGCACTGAATTTATAATCGAAATTCCGATTAAAAGGACAGAAAATTAAATTGGTTTGTAGGCAAAAATACTAAGGTGCGTCAGTTTGAAAAACCAGATTTTTTTGTACTAACCTTAAGACTGACTCACCCTACAAACGCCAACATATAAAACTTATTTTACCAGAAATTTGTCTGGTTAACAATATGAACGAGACAACTAAAATTGATATGATATTAAAAATCTAAAATCTAAAATCTAAAATCTAAAATCTCAAGACGCACTCTACAGGC
>NZ_JAUBUY010000039.1:0-35603 GCF_036705565.1 Microcoleus sp. AT8-B5 | reverse complement strand
TGCTGCGTATTGCCCACCCTCCAACTAAAATTGATATGATATTAAAAATCTAAAATCTAAAATCTAAAATCTAAAATGGCATTACCTCCCGGCAGTTTTGGTTTACCCCTAATTGGCGATACTATCAACTTTTTGCAAGATTCCCAATTTGCCAAAAAACGCCACCAGCAGTACGGGCCCCTTTTCAAAACCAGCATTTTCGGACAGCCTACCGTGTTTGTGTGTGGCCAAGAGGCTAATTTGTTTGTTTTAAGCAATGAAAACCAATATTTTGCTGTGACTTGGCCTGCCAGCACGAAAGCGCTTTTAGGGCCGCTTTCTTTGGCGTTGCAAACGGGTGCTAACCACCAAAATCGGCGCAAGTTGCTGTACCAAGCGTTTGGGTCGCGAGCTTTAGCAGGCTACATCGGCGCGATGGAAGATATCACTCAGCGCTATTTGGAAAAATGGGCAAAAATGGAAACGCTGACTTGGTATCCCGAACTGAGAAATTATACTTTTGATGTTGCGGGTAAGTTGTTAGTAGGGATTGATAATGGTTCGGAAACGGCGCTAGGACATTATTTTGAAACGTGGTGCAATGGTTTATTTTCGATTCCTTTAGATGTGCCTTGGAGTCAGTTTGGCAAGGCGAAAAAGTGCCGAAAGCTGCTGTTGGCAGAACTTGAAAAGATTATTATAGATCGCCAGCAAGGAACCCCTAGCGGCAATGATGCTTTGAGTTTGCTGATTTCGGCCCGCGATGAAGAGGGAAATAGTTTGAGTTTGGAGGAGTTAAAAGATCAAGTGCTGTTGCTGCTGTTTGCGGGACACGAAACTTTAACTTCGGCGATCGCCTCTTTTTGCCTTCTCCTGGCTCAAAATCCCGATGTGATGGCAAAAGTACGGGCCGAACAGCAGCAGTTCCCCGCAACTGAACCGCTAACCTTGGAAGAACTCAAACAAATGACTTATTTAGAGCAGGTTATGCGAGAAGTGCTGCGGTTGGTTCCACCAGTGGGAGGCGGTTTTCGGCAGGTAATTAATGATTGCGAGTTCGATGGCTACGAAATTCCCAAGGGTTGGATGGTACTTTATCAAATCAATCAGACGCATCAGGATAGCGCAGTTTATCCCGAACCCGATCGATTCGACCCCGATCGATTTAGCTCGGATCGATCGCCTAAACCGTTCAGCTACGTACCCTTTGGCGGCGGTTTGCGAGAATGTTTGGGCAAAGAATTTGCCCGGTTAGAGATGAAGTTGTTTGCGGCAAAGATTGTTCGGGAGTTTGAATGGGAACTTTTACCGGATCAAGATTTGAATTTAATCAGAGTACCGACTCCGCATCCCGGCGACGGTTTGCAAGTAAAATTTCGTCGGAACTATTCTTAAGAACAGGCTTTTCGGCCTGTTCCACAATCGGGTAAATTTTCTTGTGGGGGGTTGCTCTGAGCAACGCCCTGAAAGCCACAAGATGCCTGTTCCATAATCGGGTGAATTTTCTTGTGGGGAGTAGGGGTTGGGCTTCTAGCCCGCCCTGAAAGCCTTATTGAGAATGGTGCAACATTTCAGTTGAGATTGATATCTTGCACCATTCTCAATAAGCTTTTTATGAACAGGCTTTCCGGCCTGTTCCACAAAGAGTGAATTTTCTTGTGGAACAGGCCGGAAAGCCTGTTCTTGATAATGGTGCAATATCTCAGTCTCAATCAACATCCAATTGCATCGGCCCCAAATACTTAGTTAAATAAGGAGAAAAAACCTCATAAATCAGAGTCAATGGCTTCCCGTGATGCCAAAACAAATAGTGTCGCCCCCAAAAAGGCCCCGACTGTTCAAAAGCTGACTCCAAAGCCACCGAATCACCGCAATAAATGCCCTGCACATCGCGATACAATTCTGTCCGCAGCCTCGCTAAACTAGCCCAAATTGGCAAAGATTTATTTTGTAAATATTCGTCTACATGGCTCGCTTCCCACCAAGAAGTCGCATAGGCTAAGCGCTGTCCCGAAGCAGTCCGCAGCCACACCTGGCGGCGCAGGCGCGGCCCCGGAACCGCGACAATTTGCTGGGGCGCGCCGTCTGCGTCTTCACCCACTAAAGACATATCGATCACATCAACTTCTGTGGGTTCCCCTGTCAGCAGTTGCAGGTGACGGGTGGGGGAACCGTCGCCTAGGAGCAGTATTTGCCATGCCGGTGCGAGCTTGGTGTGGGGCAAACCCTTCTGTACTGCGTCTTCGGCTCCTTGCCAGAGGGGGTTGAGAGCGTGCCAGGTGCGGCTGTTTTTGGGTGTAAATGTTGCAGTCAAGGGTCTTTACAAAACTTAATTTTTTGTTTATTATAACGCTTCTTCAATTATCCACTCAAAAATCAAAAATTGCTCGACCGAGGACGATCGCCCATAGGATGTCCAGTGAAATAGTTATAATACTTCTGTTCGGGATTTTTATTCTTCCTTCTTCCTTCTTCCTTCTTCCTGACATCCGTGACATCCGTGACATCCGTTATATAATCCGTTGCCGAACTTCCCTCTGCTATATGTTAAGAATAACCGAAATAAAACTCCCCCTAGATCATCCTCAAGATGCGATCGCCAGTGCAATCCTCAAAAAGCTGCAAATTCCCCCCGAAGAATTGCTCGGCTATTCCATCTTCAAGCGCAGCTACGATGCTCGTAAAAAAGCAGAAATCCTCCTTGTCTATATTGTGGATGTAGAGACGACACAGGAAAAGCAACTTTTGGCGCGCTTCAAAAAAGATCCTCATGTGATGGTAACACCAGACACGAGTTATCGCTATGTAGCCAAAGCCCCCAGCAATTTGACGATTCGCCCCATTGTGATTGGTACAGGGCCGTGCGGTATGTTTGCCGGTCTGATGCTGGCACAAATGGGGTTTCGCCCCATCCTTTTAGAACGCGGAAAAGCTGTGCGCGATCGCACAGTAGACACCTTTGGATTTTGGAAGAAAAAAGCAGAATTTAACCCCGAATCTAACGCCCAGTTTGGCGAAGGTGGCGCGGGTACTTTTTCCGATGGCAAACTCTACAGCCAAGTTAAAGATCCTCAGCATTATGGGCGGAAGGTGCTGACGGAACTTGTAAATGCGGGAGCTTCACCGGAAATTTTATATATTAATAAACCGCATATTGGCACGTTCAAACTGGTGGGAATTGTCCAAAGTCTTCGCGCCCAAATTGAATCATTAGGCGGAGAAATTCGGTTTCAAGGTCGTGTGGAAGATATCCACATCGAAAATGGAAAAGTGCAGGGACTTACCCTCGCCAGTGGAGAATATATTGCTAGTAATTATATAGTTTTGGCGGTGGGACACAGCGCCCGCGATACTTTTGAAATGTTGTTTTCGCGCGGGGTTTACATCGAAGCAAAACCTTTTTCCATTGGTTTTCGGGTCGAACATCCCCAAACTATCATCGATCGCTGTCGTTTTGGCGATCGGGCGGGCCATAAGCTTTTGGGTGCCGCAGATTACAAACTGGTTCACCATTGCCAAAACAATCGTTCTGTATATAGTTTCTGTATGTGTCCCGGTGGTTTGGTAGTGGCGGCTGCGTCAGAACCGGGGCGACTGGTTACTAATGGGATGAGTCAATATTCTCGCAATGAACGCAATGCTAACAGCGGGATTGTGGTGGGTATCACGCCGGAGGATTATCCGGGTCATCCCTTAGCAGGAATTGAGTTTCAACGTCGCCTAGAAGAACGGGCATTTGAGTTAGGAGGTGGCACTTACAACGCCCCTGGGCAGCTTGTGGGTGATTTTTTGGCGAATCGCCCTTCCACGGCGCTAGGCAGTGTGCAGCCGTCTTATACGCCGGGAGTTGTGATGACTGATTTGAGCGAAAGTTTGCCAGATTATGCGATCGCAGCTATCCGCGAAGCACTTCCGGCTTTTGACAAACAGATTAAAGGATTTGCGATGGATGAGGCGGTTTTGACTGGGGTGGAAACGCGCACTTCTTCACCAATTCGGATTAAACGCAGGGAAGATTATCAGAGTTTGAATACAGAAGGCCTTTATCCTGCTGGGGAAGGTGCAGGATATGCGGGTGGAATCCTGTCGGCGGGGATTGATGGGATTAAGGTGGCGGAGGCGGTTGCTTTGAGCATATTGCGATCTGTAAATCACAAAGTTTGATGCGGGATTTGAGGATTTTTAGATGATTTGAAGATTGCCGTCAACCGTCAACTGTCAACCGTCAACTGCGGGACTTACGCATCGAAACTCACATCTTGCATCATTCTCAAGAACAGGCTTTCCGGCCTGTTCCACAATAAAATTCACTCTTTGTGGAACAGGCCGGAAAGCCTGTTCATAAAAAGCTTATTGAGAATGGTGCAACATCTCAGTTCAAACAGCAGCTAAACGCGATCGAATTTCCGTATCGGTATACTCCGGCGTCCAGCCTTCTTTGGTGGTAAAATAGCGAACCGCTTTAATTTTCCGGGATGCTGTCAAATAAAACCAGTGTTCTGTATTCGCCGGCACGTTGATAAATTCTTCTGGCTGCACTGTGAGTTCGACTTGGCTGCCGTCGGGCCGGACGAAGCCGAAAATGCCTTCCCCTGCTACGATATAGCGGACTTCATCATCGGCGTGGATGTGGCACTTGTTGAATTTGGACAGCAAGGTGTCGAGGTTGGGAATGTCTGGGTGCAGTACAATTAAGTCGCGATCCTGATAGCCTGCACTTTCCGACAACTGTTGAAAGTAACTGTCGAGGGCTTGCAACACTTGCTCTTTTTGATTGTCGTCAAGAGCATCTTTAGCTAACAAATTTTGAATTTCAGCGCTGTCACCCACGGGCCAGCGGTTGAGTTGAATGTTTAAGGAAGCGAGTTCTCGGGTAATGTCGCTTTGTTGAGTGTAGGTTGTACCGTTTTCGAGTTGCAGGATAGCCATTTTTGCACGTTCCAATTTTTGGGTGAGGCGATACACAGGCACTGTGAAAGATGTTTGTCGATCGCGCCTGTACCAGATTCACAATTTTAACGCTAATTTGAACAGGCTTTCCGCCCTGTTCCACAACAGTTCAATATTTGTCGCGATAACATTGATAAGTCAGGCGCTAGCTAGCACCAGCAGCGATGGCATTACTGATATCTTAAATGTAACTTTTGCAACAACTATGCCTACTTATACGGGAATTTCTAGCGAAGCATTTCAGCATCCCCTCGATCGCCAAGCTGAGGAAGCGTTACGCAGCGTGCCTGGATTTGACTTAATTGCCGGCAAATTTGTAGAATTTGTCTACGAACGACCGCAATTCGTTTACCTAATGGGAAATAGCATTCAAGTCGGGCCTCGCCAATATGCCAGCATTTATCATATATTTCGGGAGTGCGTGCAGGCTTTAGATGTTTTTCCAGAACCGGGTTTGTTTGTTTCTCAGAATCCCTCAGTTAACAGCTATGCCCTGGGAAAAAACCAACCTTATGTAGTATTAAACACTGGTCTTTTAGACTTGTTGGACGAGGCGGAACTGCGGGTAGTCTTGGCTCACGAGTTGGGACACATTAAATGCGGTCATCCAACTTTAAATCAAATGGCGATGTGGGCGATGAGCGTCGCATCGACAATTGGGGAGATGACTTTCGGGCTGGGAAATATGGTCGGTAGCGGTTTAATTTTCGCTTTTTACGAGTGGCGCCGCAAGGCTGAATTGTCGGGAGACCGGGCGGCTTTGTTGGTAACGGATGACTTGAACAGTGTGATGAAGACGATGATGAAACTTGCGGGAGTTAGCAGTAAATATGCTGACCAATGCAGTTTGCAAGAATTTATCCGCCAGTCTGACAACTATCAAGAGCTCGATCGAGACAATCTCAACCAAGTGTATAAGTTTTTACTTTACAACGGCGGTCAGGGCGTGATGCTGAGTCACCCTTTCCCCGTGGAACGCCTGCGGTATTTGCGAGACTGGGCAAGTTCCGAGGAATACCGCCAAATTAAGCTGGGGAACTACAAGCGGGCTGTAGCTGAGGGTGCGGTTGATGTCAAGTCCCAAGCGCCTAACAGCGAGACGGAGGCTTTGCGCCGTCAGATTGAAGAGTTGCAGCGGGAGATCGATCGGCAAAAATCAAAGCGAAACTAAGTTTAAATTCCTCGTCCCCAGGCAGAGCCTGGGGACAAGCTAATGTTTTGTGGAAGATTTACCGGATTTGAGGGAGGGGGAAACGTAAAAGGAAGGTAAACCAGTGAGAGACTTAGGATCGCGAATTAAATAACTTACAATTTTAATTGTTATTGTGGGATGGGCGTCCCGCCCGTCCAAAACGGATGGGCGGGACGCCCATCCCACTTTCAAGAGTGGAAGTTATTTAATTCTCATTCCTTACTCGCAACTGGCCTCCAATCTAAAAACTGTCCCCTCCTTTCGGAAATCTGTTTCTGAGGAGGTGTAGTTTAAATCAAGAGAAGCTTATAAATCAACGGGGCTAAAAAAAATGAATATTGATAACGCAATGAATACTAACAAACCAACTTCTAATTTTTTCGGCAATGTGGGAAAAGTCGCGATCGCCCTTACTCTTCTAGCCGCCGGCATGGCATTTACAAATCCTGCGAGAGATCAATACCTAACTTATGCTTCCGGCGTACTCCAAACCGAGTTGGAAAACACTGTGTGCAAAGATTCTCGCGTGCCGAAAGCTTTGGGCGGCATTACAGATACTTTGATCGGCAGTTGCAAGAATTTACTGACTTCGCAGCGGGGCACGATCGAAAGCTTGCTCGACAATACAACGCAGCGTCAAAATTTAGGTGTGGTCAGTATTTACACAACTGAACTAGGCAAAAAAAGCTATCAAACGGTTGGAGCTTTTGGTAATTTTGTGACGCTGCCACCTAGTTCAGAAAATGCTCAAAAGTAGAGTCAAATTAAGTTCAATTGCCGAAACCGGGTTTTTTAGAAAGCCCGGTTTTTGCTTACGTAATTCTCTCTCAGTAAATCTCAATAAATTCGGAGAGCAATAGCACATATTTTTAATGATGCCAACTATTAGAGACCAAATATTAAGTTTTCTTAAAGAAGAAAAGTTATTGTCCCACTTAATATTAACATTAACGCTATAAAGTTTGATGTTTAACAAATAAGCAGATGGCAATGCAATTAAGTAAGGGTGAGAGATTTAATATTTCTAAAGAAGCGCCCGGTATAAAAAAAATGGCGATCGCCCTCGGTTGGCAGGTGACAGAGGCAGGACAAAGCTACGATATTGATGTCTCGGCGTTTATGCTAGGTGCTGACGGCAAAATACCTAACGATAAATATTTTATCTTTTACAATAATCTGCAATCGTATGACAGTTCGTTACTGCAATCGATTCTTGAAAAAAACAACCGAAGTCAAGAAAATAAGACTATTTACGGCGTTATCTTAGAAAGAGTTAATCTTGAAATTGAGGAAATAACTTTTGTGGTCACTATTCACGAAGCAGATAAAATTAAGGCAAATTTTAGCAATATCAAAAATGCTTTTATCAAAATTACCAATTTGGATACGGGAAGCGAACTTGTTCGGTATGAATTAAAAGAGAATTTTTCGCGAGAGACTGCTGTAGAATTTGGTCGTTTGTATAGAAAGAATGGAGAGTGGAGATTTCAGGCTGTAGGAGCAGGATATCAGGCAGGATTGCAGAGTTTTGTTGATAAGTATTGCAGCTAAAATAGCAGCGATGAAAAAATCTCGCCTGCATATTCTGATAGCAGCAGCACAAGAACTCGCAGCAGGAGAAAAAGTAAAAGGTAAACGGCTGTTGCATTAGTTAATAGATGACAAAATTTGCTGGTAAGCATCGATAGTTTGTTGGGCGATCGCCTCCCAGTTATAATGCTTTCTTGCGTACTCTTGGCCCTTCAATCCCCGGCGTTGGCGCTCCTGTGGATTCAGAAGTGCTGATTTGATTGAATTGGCGATCGCCCCTACTTCCAGAGGCCCCACCCAACCAGCTTCTGCTTGCTGTATGTCTTCCGCAATATGTATGCGATCGGAAATGGCGACAGGTACACCCGCGGTCATTGCTTCTGCTACAGCAATGCCAAAGTTTTCGTAATAAGAAGGCAATACAAATAAGTCGGCTTTTGTCAATAGTTCAACTTTTAAATCACCGCTCACAAAGCCAGTTATTGTTGTGTATTTTGCTAAGCTTGAATTCTGAATTTGTACTTTAATTTGTGTTTCATACTCAGCATCTTGGGGATTTGATCCAGCTAAAATAAAGTGAAACTCTATGCCCAATGCCAAAATACTTTCTAATGCTGGAATTAACAAATCAAGCCCTTTTTTAGGTTCAATCCGCGACATAAATAAGATAATTGGCACTTCAGATTCCCGCAATCTCTTAGGAAACAAACCTGCTGTCACCCCCAATGGAATCACCAAATCCCGTGGCACAGGCATCTTGCCTGTGCTACCCAAACCAAATCTTTCTGAGATTTTAGCCTCTTCTTTACTTGTGAAATGAATTGTGGCTGCCCCTGCTAAATTAGGGCGTTCTAAAACTGCTGCATAAATCTGTTTCAAGCGCTTTTTTTTCTGCAAATCGGCAGGGTCAAGCATACCGCAGGGACGCATAATATATGGCAACTTGTGATATCTAGCAATTGTGGCCGCAAAGGTAGTTACTGGCGAAAAAAGAGCGTGAATGTGGGCGAGGTCAAATTGTCGCGCGTTTTCATTTAACCACTGCAATAACGAGAGAGAAAATTTATATCTGCGCCAGGGATAACAGCGGAAATAAATAATCTGATAGCCGTTTTGTTGTATTGGTTCATTCAGAGGAACATCTAAGGGAATTTGACCGATATCTCCGTTAGAATCTGTGGTGATAATTGTGACATCAATACCTCGAGAAGCCAGGGCTGCAGAAAGTCCGAGTACCATTTGACTTGGCCCGCCGTAGACGAGGGAAATTGAGGGGATAATTTGGAGAATCCGCATGGTTAGCACTTGGTGTTAGCTGAGGTAGCTGGTTGTGTTATCATAGAAAGAATTGCAAAATTTGCACGTTATACTAATTTAGGCGATCGGAGGCAAGTTATGCTGATTGGATTCAGCGTCGGCAACTACAAATCTTTTAAAGAAACTGTCACCCTCAGCATGGTAGCCTCGTCAATTACTGAGGAAGACAAAGAGCTGGATGAAAATAATGTATTCCAAATTAATGATAAGTTAAGCTTACTCAAAAGTGCTGCTATTTATGGAGCTAACGCCAGTGGTAAGAGCAACATTGTTGCTGCTATTAACTTTATGAAATGGTTTGTCCTAAACTCATCCAAAGAAACGCAAGTTTCAGACGCGATCGATATTGAAGCATTCAGGCTAAGCACAGAGACAGAAAAAGAGCCGTCTTTCTTTGAAATCGTTTTTCTACTAGAAGACAAAACTTTTAGGTACGGTTTTGATGTGAACGCGCGGGAAGTTGTTTCTGAGTGGCTATTTCAAGCTGATGACAGTCAAGAAAAAATGCTTTTTGAACGAGATTTTAATAATTATATATTAGATGATTTCTCAGAGGGACAAGGCATTAGCGATAAAACCCGAAGTAATGCTTTATTTCTTTCTGTAGTCGCACAATTTAATGGTAAAATTTCTGGCAAAATATTGCTGTGGTTCAGTAAAACTTTGCAATTGATATCAGGCTTGCAAGATAGGCAATACCGCGAGGAAACTTTAGAGTCTTTTGAGAACGATCGCCACAGACATGATATTATTGAATTTATCAAGAAATTAGACTTAGGGATTGCTGATATTCAAATCAAAAAGTATATTTCCCAGAAAACCGCTATGTTCGGTATATATGAAGTAGGCGTGAAAACAGTTCACCGGAAATATGATGCTGATGGGAAACAGGCTGCTATAGAATTATTTGATATCGAAACGCACGAATCCGAGGGGACAAACAAACTATTTGCATTAGCAGGCATTCTCCTGGATACTTTAAGAACAGGAAAAATTTTATTAATTGATGAACTTGATGCCAGACTACATCCGCTGATTACTCGCGAATTAATCTGCTTATTCAATTCTAACGAGACTAATCCGCACAACGCACAGCTTATATTCACTACACACGACACAAACTTGCTCAGTAGTAAAAGTTTTCGCAAAGATCAAATATGGTTTACCGAAAAAGACAACAAAGGCGCTACTGATTTGTACTCTTTGGTAGAGTATAAAGTCGGAAAAGATGCCTCATTCGAGCGCGATTACATTATCGGCAAGTATGGCGCTATCCCTTTTATTGGTAATTTTAAAGAACTAATAGGTGAACTTCATGAATAAAAAAAGTTCGTCTAGAAGAACAAATATTGATTACTACAATAGAAAGGTTAAAACTAGAAGATGGTTTTTAATCGTGTGCGAAGGTGAGAAAACAGAACCCAACTATTTTAGAAGTTTCCCGGTAGACACAAATGTAATTAAGCTGGATATCAAAGGAGAAGGAAAAAATACGAAGAGTTTAGTAGAAAAAGCTATTGAGTTAAAAAACGACACAGAATCCGACGAAAAAGACCGATTTTGGTGCGTGTTCGATCGCGATAACAACCCTAAAAATCCTAACGACTCGCAAAATTTTAATTCAGCCATAACTCTTGCAAGAAATAACGGCATTGACGTAGCTTATTCAAATGATGCTTTTGAATTGTGGTATTTGCTGCACTTCCATTTTTATAATACGGGAATTTCTCGCCAGGATTATCAAAATATGCTAACCAAGTTATTGGGACACGAGTATAAGAAAAACAGCGAGACGATTTATGAGGAACTAAAAGACAGACAGCAGGATGCAATTAAACACGCAAAACGGCTTTTACAGGAATACGATCGCCCCAATCCAGAAACTGACAATCCTTCAACAACAGTACATTTGCTAGTCGAAGAACTTAACAGTTTTATTCCTGATTGATGAGGGAGAAAGTCGTAGAAACCGGGTTTCTAGCCGCCCCATGCGTAAGCCCTGCAACTTTCGTAGACGAGAGAAATTGAGGGGATAATTTGGAGAATCCGCATCAGGGATAGTTATTTAAATCAACATACCAACATCTCCCATTACAAATTTAATTATCTATCTGCAAAAGGCTGCCCGTCTAGCTGTTCAGCTTCCTCTCTTTTTGTGGCTGTAATTTGGGTATTGTGAGCCATTGTCTTGGAAAATTCATACATTTCACTGGCTTTGGCTTCCGCAGCTTTCACAATTTCCAGGATTTCCTGGAGTAGGCTTTCATCTGGTAATTGTTTCATGGCAATGCTTCTAATCTCTCCACTACTTTGTCAATCATAATTCTCGATTCGGGAGCCATCTTTAGCAAGGCTGCTAAATAATCTCCTGCTTTTTGAACATCTTCATCGGGCACACCAGCCATCAATACATTGCCCACAATGTGCTCTGCTTGTAAGCGAGTACCTGCTACGTTGAATTGAAAATTGGTGATGGAAGAAAAGTATTGCATCAGTATTTCATTCTGGGGAAAAAGAGACATGGCTCTTCTAAGTGCAAAAAGTCCCTGCGTTGCTTGGCGCTCGCTATCGTCTAATACCTGGTAGAGTTCGTTAATCAAAGAGCGTATGTCGGGAGGAATAGACATTTACTACAGTTTTTATTTAACACTTGCATTATAGCTAAAAGTTACAACAATTCTTTGTAGAATTCCAATAACTGCTCAGCTAAAGCTTTATTGGTATAATTGCTCATCGCTCTATGATAACCCCGATCGCCCAAATCGGCCGCCAAGTCCCGCCGCTCCATCAATTTCTGCAAACACTCTCGCAAAACCCCTGCATTTCCTTCTGGGAATAATAACCCCGCATCGCCGATGACGTGGGGAATTTCCCCGCAGTCGGAACCAATAACCGGAATGTGACAAGCCATCGCTTCAATTAAAACGTGACCGAATTGTTCTTTCCAGCCCACAGTGGTCAAAGTTTTGAATTTATAGCTGGTTTGCGAAGGCAATACCAAACAGTTCATTAAGTTAATGTAGGGGGGGATTTCTTCGTGGGAAACGCTTTCTACCCAAATTATTCTGTCGCTGATTCCCCATTCAATACATTTTTCGGCGAGGTGCGTCCGCAATTTTCCTTGTCCAACTAACAGCCACTTCCAAGAGCTTTTTTTCAACCCTGCCAAGGCTTCAGCTAAAGTCAACAATCCTTTTTCTTCGACAAATCGCCCTACAAATCCTACCACAAAATCGGTCGGTTTAATACCGAACCTGCGCGATAAATCAGCGTCTTTACCAGTGCGGCGAAACAAAGTTTCATCTACTCCGAGTTGTGGCATTACTTTTACCGCACCTTCATAGCCCCGCTGCCGCAAAATTTTTGCTCCATCTAGGTTGCCTGCAATAATTCCGTCGGTGTGCTGAAGATTGTAATTTTCTAAGACTGAAACGGGCCAATTCAATTGATAAGGCAGATTCCACCAAGTAAATAATATATTTTTTGCTTCCAGTTTTAGCAGTTTATTTAGTAAAATTAACTGAGCGCAAGCAATAGATTTTGAACCTTGTTCAACTTGAATTATCTGCGGTTTAATTTTCTGCAGAACTTCAATTAAATCTAGACCAAAAGTTAGCAAGCCTTGATTATTTTGACTAAAGTTGGAGACGGGGACTACTTTAAATGAGCCTTTTTGATAAAATTGCGTTTCTATAATTTTATTTTGTACGCCTCCCGGTTTCCAACGCTGCGGCACTACAACTGTTACTTCAATATCGGGTTCTAGGTTGGCTAATATCTTGAATTTTTCCCGATTAATGTCCACAATATAGGTGTGACTAGCCACGAGAATTCTCATTTATTGGGAAAGGCGAATGGAGAATAGGTAATTATTTCTACCAATTTTATATGAGGCTGCATAGAATCTGATCCCCCCTAACCCCCCTTAATAAGGGGGGGACAAGAGCTTGGTCAAAGTCAACCCCTACTCCCCTTATTAAGGGGGATTTAGGGGGCTCGAAATAGATGCAACTTCACATTAAATTGGTATTCTCGTTAATCTTGTCTTGATGGCTATAACTTTGTCCATCATTCCACAGAGATTGAATTAGTGTATTTATAGCACTGAGAAAACCCAGGATATAAAAAGCAAATCTAGTTATAATTTTAATGGGCGAGGTGCTTTTATAACAAGGTGGATTTCCCAAAACGTGGCAGTCAAAGAGTTTGGCAAAAAATCGCAGGCATTGAAAGGCTGTTAAATTTTTCAATCCCATGAGGAAATGGTTGTGATAAAATGTGACTTGATACTCGATCGATCGCGTGCTGACATCGTGACAGCCCCCGATCTCTTCCCCCAAGTGAACTAAACAGGCATTGGGATCGTACCAAATTTTCATGCCAGTCGATCGCAATCTCAAACAAAAATCCGACTCCTCCCGCACCGCACTCCCTGCAAACCGCTCATCAAACCTCAGCCCCCATTCGGCAAAAACCTGCCGGCGAAATGACATATTGCAGCCTCTAGCCGAGAGCACCTGCTGCGGTTTGACTGTATGCACCAAATCGATAAAATACCAGGCAATGCCCGCATCCATCGCTTCTGAGGGCAAATATTCGATCGCCAAATCGCCTCCAGAATTATCCAGTTTCATTCTGTCAAAAACCCTGCCCGCCACACATCCCACATCGGGTTTTTCTAAATAATTGTCAGCGTGAGCAGCCAAAAAACCATCTGGCAATTGTACATCATCATCAATAAATAAAATAATCTCTCCAACTGCGCGTCGCACTGCATAATTTCGAGCACCAGGCAAACTCGCCCAATCTACCCGAAACCAGCGAATTTTGCCAGCATTTGACAATTCCTCTAAATAAACTTGAGTTTCCAATTCGTGGGTGCGAGTTTGATCGATTACTAGCACTTCAAAATTTGGGTAATTTTGCCCAATCGCATCAGCCAATGTCTCTCGCAGAGGTTGCTCGCGGTTGTAGGTAGGTATAACAACAGAAATCATCATCAATCATCATCACACAATTGAGTGAAAATAAAGTTAAGGGTAGGCATCCTGCCTACCCCACTCGTTATTTTTGGAGAAGTTGATTAAAAATCGAAATTAATAGTTAGAAATTTTGATTTCTGAATTTTGAATTCAAAGATTTCAACTCAAAACTCAACACTCAAAATTCACAACTTTTAGCAAGTCCCCCTTTCCATCAGATAGCGATGTGTTGCTGAACGGCTAAAACTAAATTTTCAGTCCAGAAATTAGCCAATTCGGCGCTGGCAGCTTCCACCATAACTCGGATTAGCGGTTCAGTGCCAGAAGCGCGAACCAAAACCCGTCCC
This sequence comes from Microcoleus sp. AT8-B5, assembly GCF_036705565.1. Taxonomy (NCBI): domain Bacteria; kingdom Bacillati; phylum Cyanobacteriota; class Cyanophyceae; order Oscillatoriales; family Microcoleaceae; genus Microcoleus; species Microcoleus sp. AT8-B5. Next base: position 21,306 of record NZ_JAUBUY010000039.1, on the reverse strand, counting down.
TGTTCGCCCATTGCTGTTGTAGCACGATCGATCGCCTTTTGCATTGCCTCGCACTCGTGCCATTTCAGGCGTTTTTCGCGATCGTCCACCCGAATATTTCGCAACAACTGCGGATAAGTTTGGAAACTGCCACTTACCAATTGTGCCAAAGATTCCCCGGACTGGCGCACCAGCGAAGCCAAATGCAAAGCCGTCAGCAAACCGTCGCCGCTGATACCGTAATGCGGACAAAGAATGTGTCCCGACTGTTCGCCGCCCAACATCGCACCAGTGCGCTGCATTTCAGCGTGAACGTACTGATCTCCGACGTTGGTTCTAGTTAGTTTGCCCCCCAATTCTTCCCAAGCTCGCTCGAAGCCGAGGTTAGCCATTACAGTAGAAATAATTAAATTGGATGGTAACTGTTGGGAGTCGCGCAACTGCCGGCCCCACAGATAAAGAATGTAATCGCCGTCAATCGTTCGACCTTTGTTGTCAACACCCAAAACTCGATCAGCATCGCCGTCAAAAGCAAAGCCCAAATCGGCATTGTGTTCCAAAACCGCCGCTTGCAAACTGTCGAGATGAGTAGAACCGCAGTTAACATTAATGCGAGATCCATCAGGAGAGTCGTGCAAACAGATCACATCCGCCCCCATTTGCGCGAACACCGCCGGCGCCAAACCCGCAGCGGCCCCCCAAGCCAAATCCAAAACTATCCGCATTCCCTCCAAATTCATCTGTTGCAGCGAATCACAGAGCGAAGTGGCATAATCTTTAACCAACTCAGAGCGATGGTAGTGGTGTCCCCAACCCAAGCTAGAAATTGGAACCTTTGCCCCTCGGATTCCCGCTTCGATTTGTTCCTGCAACTGCTGCGACAGCTTCGATCCGTTTGAGCCGAAAAATTTAATGCCGTTGTCTTCTGGGGGATTGTGAGAAGCCGAAATCATCACTCCGCCGACCGACTCCGAAACGCTTGCCAGATAAGCAACGCAGGGAGTGGGACACAATCCCAAATTCCACACTTCCAAACCGGCGGCCGTCAAACCCGCTGACAGTGCCATTGCCAGCATATCGCTGGAATTCCTGCTGTCTTGTCCCAAAATCACAGGGCCCTGGTTGGGGGAATTTTGGCGTAGAACTTGTCCAGCCCAGAAGCCCACTTGCAGGGCTAGGGGTGCATTCAGCAATTCTCCAACTTTCCCGCGAATGCCGTCTGTGCCGAAGAGTTTGGTATTGGGCAGGGGGAGGCTATCTCCCAGCAGAATCGTATCGCGTTTGACTGGCTGTACCGAGTTAGCAGCCGGAAACTCGCTGCCACGAGGGCGCGAAGGTGTCTGAACCATATTCACTCCTTTAGGAATATTCACACTCACACTTTGGGTTCATGTTACAACTGAAAGTCTTTATTTTCAGCCTAAACTTCATTTATTTCGTCAATTGCTGAGGCAACTTGCTCTGACAACCTACGCACAAAGCTTAACTTCATCGGAAAAATTTGTATTGTATCCAAGGGAAAAACTTTTAGTCCTGGGGGCGCCCACGCCCGGAAACCCGGTTTCTTTCTGCCTCCAGGCGTGACCGCGAATTTCTCGATCTTATATCTTGCACCATTCTCAATAAGCTTTTATGAACAGGCTTTCCGGCCTGTTCCACAAGAAAATCGACTCTTTGTGCAACAGGCCGGAAAGCCTGTTCTTGAGAATGGTGCAAGATGTGAGTTGATGATACCCGCCACGTGATTTATCCGTGGAATCAATCCAAAATCTCAACTCGAAAATCCTCAACAAAGAGCATTTGTCTCGCGCAAGTCAATCTAAAATCTAAAATCTAAAATCTAAAATCGATTGACGCTGCTGCGGTTTGAGCCTGTCAGCCACTGCGGGTATAGAAGGTTAATGCTGTATTGCCGTATACTTTGTGGCGGCAAATTTCTAGGCCGGAAATCGGTTGTGTCGATCGCTCCGGGCTGTGTTCGATCGCGATTTCGCCGAGGAGTGCTAGCATTTCTTGGCTGGCGATCGCGTTTAACACCGGTTCGTACAAGTCGCTGGCGTAGGGCGGATCGAAGTAAATGCGATCGAACTGCTGCCCCGCTAGTGCCGCCAACTTCGCCGTCGCGTTTCCCCGCAATATTTGGAAGGTTTGGGATGAGTCTGCTACTTGCTCCCAGTTTTGGCGGATAATCGCACAAGCTTTCGCCGACTGTTCGATGCCAGTGACACTCGCGGCTTGCCGACACAAAGCTTCTGCACCCATCGAACCACTGCCGGTACAAATGTCAAGCCATCTGCAATCTGCGATCGTCCCTTGCCAAATATTAAATAAAGCTTCTCTAACTCGCGAAGGTGTAGGGCGAGTTGCGAGTCCCGGCAGGGTTTTGATTTGGCGATTGCCACTGATTCTCAGGCTCATACAATTTTAGATTTTAGATTTTAGATTTTAGATTGGGGATGACTGACTAAATATGAATTTGGTGCAGACTTACAGTTGCATTATTTATTGAAACTAATATCATTTAAAACTATAAACACCCGGTTTATACAACAAACCGGGTTTTGCACAAATCCCCTAAGCCGCTACTTTTTCCCTCACCAGACTGACAAAATTTGACAGCATTTGCAATCCCGTACTCGAAGACTTTTCCGGGTGAAATTGCACGGCCATCAAATTGTCTTTAGCGATAGCCGCCGTCACGTTTTGACTGCCGTGAGTCACAATTGCCGATCGCACTTCCGACTCAACTGGATCGACATAAAAAGAATGCACGAAATACACCCAAGGATCGGACGGTAAATTTTGCCACAGCGGCAAATCCGCTTGAGTTAATTGCAATTGATTCCATCCCATGTGGGGAATTGTCAAACCCGGTTCCGACCGAAATCGGCGCACTTTTCCGGCAATTACGCCCAATCCCGGTTCTACACCTTCTTCGGAACTTTCAAACAGAATTTGCAAACCCAAACAAATGCCTAAAAAAGGTTTTCCCGAGGCGATCGCCCTTTTTATCGGTTCTATCAAATTGCGCGATCGTAAATTCTGCATTGCCGGGTCAAACGAACCAACTCCCGGCAAAACCACCGCATCAGCCTGCTCGATTATAGCAGGAGAATCTGTAATTTTTGGCACTGCACCCACATTTTCCAAGCCTTTACAGACCGAGTGCAGATTGCCCATGTCATAGTCCACTACTGCAATGACAGACATTGACTTACTTGCCTTATATGATCAATATCAGTATTATTGCACAAATATGACTACGAAAATCCTGCTAACCTCATTTGATACTTGGCTTCCCCATCAGAAATCCAACTCTTCGGACGACTTATTAGCCAAGATTTCCCAAATCAAATCTTTGCCTGATTCCCTGACTTTTTTGAGGAAACTGCCAGTAGATTTCCAGCTAGCACCGAATTTGGCGATCGCCCAAATCAACCAACTCCAACCCGACACTATTATCTGCTGCGGCATGGCCGAAAGTCGGCAAAAATTAACCGTAGAATCTTGCGCTTGCTGCGATCGCGACATTCTGAAAACAGCAGTTAATCTCGAACCGCTAGTCGCTGATTTAGCTGCAACAGAAATCAGCCACGAAGCCGGAAAATTTGTATGTGAAGCCCTATATTATGCGGTTTTAAAACATATTTGCGATTCTCAAATACCCGCTAAATGTATTTTCGTACACGTACCAATTTTGACAGAAGAAAATGCCGACAAAATTGTCGCCGATTTTTTATTAATTATACGCCGCTTAGGAATGAGAATTAAATAACTTCCACTCTTGAAATTGGGATGGGCGTCCCGCCCGTCCAAAAAGGACGGGCGGGACGCCCATCCCACAATAACAATTAAAATTGTAAGTTATTTAATTCGCGATCCTTAACTACACGCAGAGACTAGAAACCGGGTTTCTGGGTATACAGCATATTCCATGTATATGTGGTAAACACGATCGCGGCCGATATCAAGTGTAAGGTGCGTCGCCATCAAACATCTGCAATTTCTATCCAAGATATAGCAAGCGACGCACCCTACAAACTTAGCGCAAAAACTTATACAAACCCGGTTTCTGAGATTGAGCGCAGGGGCGAGAAACCGGGTTTCTACGAAGATTTCTCGTTATTCATCGCCAAAACTCGTAGAAACCCGGTTTCTGAGATGGAGTGCGAAACTAGCAACTGCCAAGTCTTTAGCCGCCGTAATTCCAACCGGTGCTTTCTAGCAGCAACGGATTCCCCTCTCGGTGGACGCCGGCTGCCAAAACTTCTCCCACATAAACCGTGTGATCCCCGTGTTCCACAGCGCCGACAACTTTGCACTCGATGTAACCCAGAGAATCCGAGATAATCGGACAACCAGTTTCCGCGCCGGGATAAAATTCTACATCCTCAAATTTATTGCCAACGCGGCGCTGCTGCTTGAAGAATTTCTGGGCTAACTCTTTTTGCCCTGCTTCTAGGAAACTCAAAGCAAAGACACCGCTGGCTTTGATCATGGCGTGGGATTTGGAGTCTTGCTTGACGCAGTTGACAACTAAGGGAGGGGTAAAAGAAGATTGCATCACCCAGCTAGCGGTGAAACCGTTGACTTCCTCCCCGTCTTTGACACCGCAGATGTACAATCCGTGAGGGATTTTCCGCAAGATGGTCTTTTTAGCTTGTTCGTCTAGCACGGGCTTACCTGTTCGATCGATAATTCTACACCGCTCAGTTTACCAATGTCGGGCCCACAAACCCACCTGTCTTAAGGGCTATTCGCTAATATTGCCTTTTTCGATCCCAAACTTGACACCAGTTTTAAGTGAAAATTAACAACTCAAAACTATCAAGAAACTCCATACTTTTTAAACCAATCTTGCATCCGTTTCCAAGCATCCTTAGCTTCTTTTTCCCGGTAACTGGGGCGATAGTCAGCGTTAAAAGCGTGGGGCGCATCTGGATAAAGCACAATTTCGGAACCGCTGCTACCAGTTTTGAGAACTTCCTGCATTTTCTCTACTGTATCGTTGGGAATTCCCTCGTCTTTGCCACCGTAAAGCCCCAATACAGGCACTTTCAAAGTTGCTGCAATGTCGATCGGCTGTTTGGGAGTTAAAGCCGTAGAATCGCCAACCAAACGCCCGTACCAAGCCACTCCAGCTTTGACTTTCGGGTTATGGGAAGAGTACAGCCAAACAATTCTGCCACCCCAGCAAAATCCTGTAATTCCCAACTTATTAATATTGCCTTTTCCTGATTTTTGTGCCCACTCTACGGTTGCATCTAAATCGGACATAACTTGCTCGTCAGGAACTTTCGAGACAACTTTACTCCTAATTTCTTGAATGTCGGTCATTTTAGAAACATCACCTTGACGGGCAAACATTTCTGGGGCGATCGCTAAATAACCTAATTTGGCAAAACGGCGGCAAATATCTTGAATGTGGGCGTGAACTCCGAAGATTTCTTGAATTACTAGAACCACGGGGAAATTGTTACCAGTAGCAGGCATTGCTCTGTAGGCTGGAATTGAGCCTTCTTTTACCGGAATTTTCACCTCACCTGCTATTAAACCAGCAGCATCGGTATTGATAACGGCAGCCGCAATAGGATGAACTGCTAAGGCAAATCCGGCGCTTAATGCGGTGACAGCGATAAATTGTCTGCGAGTTAAGTCTTTCATTGGTTATTGGTTATTGGTTATTGGTTATTGGGATATTGAAGTCAGAAGTCAGAAGGAAAAAAACAGCTATCCGTGTATCCGTGTCAAAATCCGTGTCGTGCCTTCTTGCTTATTCCTTCGATGGTCGGAACAGCCGATCGTGCTCTGGATGGTACAAGCGCGATCGCCCTTCTGCCGATTTTCCCAACGCCGGACTAATCACATACATTGTCGTTCTGATCAAATTATTTTCGCGCGTAGCAACGGCCATTTTGTCAAGGGGAACTAGCACAATTTTTTCATCGGGCCAGCCCAACCGATAACAAATCGCTACAGGCAAATCAGATGGGTAATGTTCCATCAATTTAGCTTGAGCTTGTTCGACATGGCGGGCGCTCAAATACAGGCACAAACTCGCTTGATGAGCCGCTAAACTCGCCAATTCTTCGCGATCTGGTACTTCGGTTCTGCCGCTAATTCGCGTCAAAATAATTGTCTGCACAACTCCCGGAACTGTCAACTCAATTTTAAGTTTAGCCGCCGCAAGTTGGAAAGCGCTAATTCCTGGGATTACCTCAAAAGCAATTCCCTCGGAGGCCAAAGCTTGCATTTGTTCGCCCACAGCCCCGTAGAGACAGGGATCGCCGGAATGGAGGCGGACGACGCTTTTTCCGTCGCGCACTCGCTCCACCATCAAAGGTACAATCTCTTCGAGGGTCTTATCCGCAGTTTGGATCGCTTCAGCATCTGCGCGCACCCCCTGCAAAATTTGCTCTGGGACTAGCGAATCAGCAAATAATATGACATCGGCTGCAGCCAGTAATTTTTGAGCCTTAACAGTCAACAAATCCGGGTCTCCCGGGCCTGCACCTACAATGTATACCCCTGGAATTAGGGCTTCAATCTCTGTCAAACTCATGGCTGCTAAAAAATTTGCTAAATTTACGGACGCTTCCGGATGTACCTATTTTGGTTGGAAGTAATAGATGGTAGATGCACCCTGGTTTTGAACCCTAGAGACTAACCTCTCTGGGGTTTTTTATTGATCCTCTGGCAATTTCGGAGTGATCTTTGCCCGATCGCTATTGGGGGAGACAACATCGGGTAAAGGTCGATCGAGCAAATAAAGCCAAGCTAACCCGCCCAACCCTAAAACAATCCCAGTCAAGCTTACCATCTGTGCCGTCCGCAGCGGCCCGAACATCAAACTATCAGTCCGCAACCCTTCAATCCAGACTCTACCGGAACTGTAAGCTGCGATATAAACCAAAAACAAAGCACCAATTTTCAAACGAATTTTGCCCTGCAAATCGCGGAAAAACAAACTCAGAAGTAACCCAAATACTGCCAAATTCCATAAGGATTCGTATAGAAATGTGGGGTGGAAATATTCAAAATTAGCGTAGGCTGGCGGGCGGCTGTTTGGCGGAATATAGAGTTTCCAAGGCAAATCCGTAGGACTGCCAAAAGCTTCGGAGTTAAAGAAATTTCCCCAGCGTCCGATCGCCTGACCGAGAATTGCCGAAGGCGCGATTAAATCTGCCAATTGCCAAAAAGAAACTCGCTGGATTTTTGCAAAAATTAAAGCTGCGATCGTGCCCCCCAAAATCGCCCCGTGAATGGCAATTCCGCCTTTCCAAATCGCAATAATATCTTCAGGCCTCTGGGCGTATTGCGGCCACTCGAAAGCCACGTAATAAATTCGAGCGCAGGGAATAGCGCCCAAAACCAGCCAAATTGCCAAATCACCCAGCAATTCCGGGTTGACGCGGCGCTTTTCGGCCAAGTATTGGGAGAGACTGACCCCAATCAAGACGGCAGAAGCTATCAACAGCCCGTACCAGCGAATGGCTGCGGGGCCAAGTTGAAAGATAATTGGGCCCGGCGATGTAAATTGAAACGCTAAAGGCAGCGCAAGAATATTTAACACCATAAAATTTGCATTAATTGTGATGGAAAGCTGTCAAATTTGCATACCCTTTAACAAACTCCAGAGTTTATTTTAGGTGGCGGCGGTCATTTACACGCAATATTTGGAGAATTTTACCAAATATTAACTGAATTCTTGATTTGGAAGATTGCTGTCTAGAGTTTTTTTGTGAATCCACAATAAGAGCCCCCTAACCCCCTTTTTTTAAGGGGGGGAACCGGATTATTCTTAAAGTCCCCCTTCTTAAGGGGGATTTAGGGGGATCGAGATTCCGCCTTCTGCCTTTTACATAAGTGCCTTTTTGAGGATTAACGGCAGTTTTGGTCGAGAAGTTTTAATATGGAGGATGGCTTTAAATTTTCTAATGACCTATGTCTCCTACTTCCGTTTCTCAGGTGTACTCTTCTGGTAATTCCAAGGGTGCGAATCAGTCTCGCAAGACTGCTGCTTTGGCTGTTGAGTCGGGTAAAATTCCACCTCTGTTGGGGGCGAGTTTGGCTGAGTTAACGGAGTGGGTGCAGCAAAACGGGCAGCCTGCTTATCGGGGAAAGCAGTTGTACCAGTGGATTTATGAGAGAGGTGCGCGATCGATCTCTGACATTTCTGTATTCTCGAAGCAGTGGCGCGAGACTGTTGCTAAAATCCCGATCGGGCGATCGACCATTCACTATCGATCGGTCGCACCAGACGCCACGGTAAAGTATCTCTTAAAATTGGCAGACGGTCAAATCATTGAAACCGTAGGCATTCCCACCGATAAACGGCTGACTGTGTGCGTCTCAGCCCAAGTTGGCTGCGCGATGGGATGCGACTTTTGCGCTACCGGAAAAGGCGGTTTCAAGCGCAATTTAGAAGTAAACGAAATCGTCGATCAAGTCTTGACTGTACAGCAAGATTTTGGCCGCCGAGTCAGCCACATCGTATTTATGGGAATGGGCGAACCCCTGCTGAATTTCGATAATGTTGTAGCTGCTGTCAAGTGTTTGAATCAAGATGTAGGAATTGGACAGCGAAACATCACCATTTCTACAGTAGGAATTCGCAATCGCATCAGCCAACTAGCCGAACATCAACTGCAAGTTACCCTCGCCGTCAGCCTCCACGCTTCCAATCAAAGATTGCGCGAAGAGTTAATTCCTAGCGCCCGCCCTTATCCTTTGGGTGAGTTAATCGCCGAATGTCGGGAATATGTGCGATCGACTGGACGCAGATTGAGTTTTGAATACGTTCTTTTAGCAGGTGTGAATGACTTACCGGAACACGCAGCCGAGTTAGCAACTCACTTGCGCGGTTTTCAGTGTCACGTCAATTTGATTCCTTACAATCCGATTCAGGAAGCTGAATATAAGCGACCTACTCCCAATCGAATTAACAGTTTCGTTGCGACTTTGAAGGAAAAGAAAATTGCAGTTAGCGTGCGGTATTCTCGCGGCTTAGAAGCAGATGCAGCCTGCGGACAATTGCGGGCATCCGAGGTGGAGGCTTAGGTTTTTAACCGCTAAAATTTGTTGTATGGTGGGTTATATCTGAGATGTTCCACCATTCTCAACTAGCCTTTTGCAGGCGGGCAGGATGCCCAACCCCTACTCCCCACAAGAAGAAAACTCCATCTGTGTGGAACAGGCATCTTGCCTGTTCTTAAGAATGGTGCAATATCTGAGTTAGACCACGTTATTTTATCAATCATCGATAAACTATATTGTGACCGAAAGCATCCAGGATACAAGCCCCTGGATTCATCCGTCCAGAAATAAAAAACCTGTATCCGATAAAGGAACCCCCGAATTTATCCGTGGGGTCAATGCTTCGATTCTAAAATCTAAAATCTAAAATCTAAAATCTAAAATCTAAAATCTAAAATCGATTGACGCACCATACTAACTCTCTACAAGCGTTTAACAAGTATCCACCGCAACTCTAACGGCGGTGTTTCTTGCACAGGAAATAAATCGCGCCCGCTAGCCCAACTGACAAACCAAGGTGTCGGCGGCCACGCAGAGTCAGGCAAATGTTTTTGTTCGTATTCAATCACAGATTCATCGGAAATAATTTCTAACGGCAAACCCTCGATTGCTGCTTGCAATTCTTCTCTGGTAATCAGATAAGACCAACACAATTCAGACATTTGTTTTGCTATCTCATCGGGTTCGTACCCATCTACAGCTAAGAAAGCACTGAATAAGATAAACCCGCCACTTAAAACAGCATCGGACATTTTGCCCAGGAAAAGACGAATTTGTTCGGGGTAGCGGAAGTGAGAGAGAACTTCGGTAGCAATGGCTAATTTGTAACGATAAGTTTTCATCCTCAATAATGGGTCTAAAACGTCGCCTTGGGTGACATTTATCGGCAAGTTTTCGGCGGTGGCTGCTGCTGATAGTTTCTCGGCAAATATCGGTGTTAGTTCGATCGCATCCACGGAATGACCTAACCTTGCTAAGGGCAAACTATTGCGCCCTGGGCCCGCACCAACATCTAAAATAGGTGCTTTTCCCGGTTCGCCTAATTCGGCGGCAATGGCGATGACTTTGGCATCGGGATGGCTGCCGAATAAAGGTTCGGGGCGAATATCCGGCCAGCTATGATATTTCTGGGCCATTGATTCGATTTGAATCTTGGTATTCAGAGTAATGCCGCCGGCTAAACCGCTTTGGGAATTGGCGGGAAAATAGGAGACTATGAGATTAGCGTGGGGGGAATTTTTGAATCCTTCTGCTAAGGCGTTGGCGATTAATGTTCGCAAGTTTTCAGCTTGGGCAGCGTCGATGTTTTGTCCGAGGATGTTTAAGAAGTCTGACAGTAATTTAAGATAGTCGTCTAGCATCGATGGCAAGCAAGGCAGATAGAATTCTCCCTTGAGGCCGATGCTTTTTTTGAGCCTTTCTTTGAGAATTAATTTCAGGCGATTCGAGTCTATCATTCGATTTTAGATTTTAGATTTTAGATTTTAGATTGACTCTCGCATTGAATCGGGAACCTAGAACAAGACTCTAAAATTTTGATCTTTGCAGCACTTACAGCATATTCGGTGGTTTATGAAGTACAGTAGAAACCTTAATTGTGTGCTGTTAATCTGTAGGGTGCGTCGCTACGAGATATTGGATATACAGCGGATTCCAGGTTTATAAAGTACACCCCAGAAACCGGGTTTCTTCTGGATTTCTCGCCAGAAACCGGTTTTATTCAAGAAACCCGGTTTCTCTGTACTTCACTTACCTGGAAAGTGCTGTAACTTACAGATTGACGGGTGGCGACGCACCAAACAGCGGGCCATCAGATTATGTGTACCACATATAAATGGAATATGCTGTAAGTCATTCGCAACTCTCCGTTTTTGGGCGGAGTCAGCGGCGGGCCTGTTTCGGGTGATTCGCCCACGGGCAATTTGGGGATAGATGCGGCACTGGTAAGGTTTTTAGTCACAATATTTTTGATTAGATTCGGCAATAAGTGCGATCGCACCGAGCATAATCTTGTGCTCTTGCACCTGAATTCTCGCGTGCAGCGTTTCTGCGGTATCATCAGGCAATACGGGCACCGCAGCCTGCATTAAAATCGGCCCGCTGTCTACTTCCAAACGGGCGATATGCACCGTACATCCGGTGATTTTAACCTTAGCGGCCAGTGCTTGCTCGACGGCGCGAATTCCTGGGAAACTCGGCAGTAAGCTGGGGTGAATGTTAATAACGCGATCGGGAAAAGCATCAAATAAAACTTCGGTAACAATTCGCATCCAACCAGCCATCACTACCCATTCTACATCATATTCTTGAAAAGTTTTGACAATTTTTGTATCTAATTCTTCGCGACTTTTGCAGTCGCGGTGATTGAGAAGAATCGAGGGAATGCCGTATTTTTCTGCTCTGGCTGCGGCTTTGGCTTCGGGGTTGTTGTAAATTAATACTGGGATTTGAGCGTTGAGTTGTTGGTTTTGGATGGCTTGGGCAATTACCTCAAAGTTGCTGCCGCTTCCTGATGCTAAAACTCCTAATTTTAATGGAGGATGAGCCGGATCGATAGAACTTTTGCCAATCTCAGGAGAAATCAGGCAGGCATTGGAATTAACAGATACTGGATTAGCGGTCATTCGATTTTAGATTTTAGATTTTAGATTTTGGATTGACTTGCGCGAGATAAATTCGGGGCGTGAGGATTTTAGATTTTAGATTTTGGATTGATTCCACGGATAAATCACGTGGCGGGTACCACATGAAGAAATTCTTGGTCATAAAGATAAAAACTATTCACTCGTATTCTACTATAGAGGTAAAGGGTAAGGTTTGTTTCGGCGCACTCTACATGGAGATATTGCGTAAGTCCTAAGTATATTATTTTTTTTCCCTGACCGAAAGCATCCAGGATACAAGCCTCCGGATTCATTCCGAAAGCAGACTCAGGACGGAGAAATAAAAAACCTGTATCCGATAAACCAGCCCCCGAATTTATCCGTGAGGTCAATGCTTCAATTCTAAAATCTAAAATCTAAAATCTAAAATCTAAAATTGATTGACTTACTGATTCAACCCTATTCTACAATATTCTCAAAAAACTCTTCCCTGAGAATCGAATAAAGTTTTAGATCCCAATATCTGTCTTTCACAAATAGGTGCTGTCGCAATACCCCTTCCAATTGCATCCCCACTTTTTCCATCACCCGCGCGGAAGCAATATTGTTAACTTCACATCGAGCCATAATTCGATTCAGCAACATCTCCCGAAAGCCGAATTCAATCACTGCATTAACAGCCTCGCTCATGTATCCTTCGCCCCAATAGCTCCTAGAAAGTGCGTAGCCAATTTCCGCGCGGCTGTGCGTCATGCTCCATTCGACAAATCCGCAAGTTCCGATAAACTTTTTCTCGACTTTGTGGACTATTCCCCAATCTACAAGCTCTCGTCTTTTGTACATTTTTGTAAGTGACCTGAGAAAGTATTTAGTGTCTTCGAGCGAGGTGTGAGTTGACCACATTGTGTATTGTGATACTTCGGGATTTGAGGCATACTCAAACATATCGATCGCATCGTTTAAAGTGATTTTTCGGAGCAGGAGCCTTTCAGTTTCTATAGTGGGTAAATGAGCTAATATATCGAGAAGGTTCATTTTTAGATTGACCTATATTGTGATACCATTTAAAACTAAAAGCTAAAATTTATAAGCCAATGGTTCAGATTAAATTTGGGCGTTTTAACTGGTTGGATAATGATGCGATCGCAGCTTGGACTTTTCTGGCCCCAGCTTTGCTGTTTCTGGGTACTTTTTTGATTGGGCCGATCGCCTATTTATTTTACCTCAGCTTTACCAGCGGCAGCTTTACCCAGTCGGGATTGCGTTGGATTGGCTTCAACAACTACTGGCGTCTAGTCACAAACCCGGATTTCTGGCAAATCCTCCAAAATACGCTCTATTTTACTACTGCAACAGTCATTCCCAGTTTAGTGATTCCATTGGGCTTAGCAGTTTTGCTAAATCGCTCGTTTGCTTGGCGAGGAGCTCTCCGCACCGCTTATTTTATTCCTTCGATTACCTCTTTAGTTGCAGTTGGCCTGGGTTGGCGGTGGTTGTTTCAAACCGAAGGCCCGGTGAATAGTGTGTTAATGGCGATCGGCTTAAATCCAATTCCTTGGCTTAGCAGCACAGTTTGGGCAATGCCTGTGATCATTCTGCTCAGTGTTTGGAAACAATTAGGCTTTAATATGGTAGTATTTTTAGCAGGATTGCAAGCAATTCCGGTAAATCGTTACGAAGCCGCAGAATTGGATGGAGCTAATGCTTGGCAGCAATTTTTGTACATCACTTTACCCGGTTTGCGGCCGACTTTAGTATTTGCTACTGTCACTACTGCTATTTTTACTCTGCGGAGTTTCGAGCAAGTTTACGTCATCACCGGCGGCGGCCCTTTAAACTCTACTAATTTGCTAGTTTATTATATTTACGAGCAAGCTTTTTCGCAATTTGATTTTGGCTATGCAGCCGCAGCGGCAACTTTCCTGATGGCTGTAGCTTTGCTATTAGTCTATTTACAACTAAAAGTTTGGGGCGAAGATACTTGATATCACATCCGGCAGTGTATGGGTGGGGCGGGGCGGGTTTACCGAATTGTTTGTTGTAGGCAATTATGGTTGGTAAAACCCGCCCCAACGCGCAAATTATACAATTAACAATGCCCAATGCCCGATGCCCAATGCCCGATGCCCAATGCCCAATTACCCATTCCCAATTTTATATTCCATGTACTCTGCTGTTTGTTGAGCTTGTGCTGTACCCAAAAGTTTGCCGACAACGTGCAGAGACATATCAATTCCCGCAGCAATTCCCCCAGAAGTGATGATTTTGCCGTTATCTACAAATCGCTGATTTTCGATAATAGTTGTGTTGGGCGCTAATTCTTTCAATAAATCCAATGCTTGATGGTGGGTAGTTGCTGCCAAACCTTCCAACAAACCAGCTTTTGCCAAAAGCAGCGAACCCGTACAGACAGAAAGCACTAATTCTGCTGTTCGGGCACAATCTTTTATCCAGTTAATAACTGCTGAATTATCGATTAACTTTCTAGTACCTTGTCCTCCCGGTACAATTAAAATATCCGGTGGCGGACAATCGGAAATGGTGCAGTCGGGATTTACACTCAAACCATTGCGGGTTTTGACAGCACCGGGATGTTCGGCTACGGTAGAGACTGCAAAAGGTCGCTCGCCCTTACTTAATTCTGATGTCACCGAAAACACTTCAAAAGGGCCTGCAAAGTCCAGTACCTCCACATCATCGAATATTAAAATAGCTACCTTCCTAGTTGCCATAAGACCTACTTCTGATAGAGGCAAAAAATCTCGGCGATTTGTTATCGTAGAACAGGTATAATTTAAATTATTAAAGCTATGCCGAAAAATATCCGCCATCGCGCCGTAACAATCTGTCTTTTATGTCTGGCTTGCGCCTTAGCAATTGCTGTTGCGCCAATTGTCACGCCCGCTCAATCCACAAGCCAATTAGAATTTCGCATTACTCAATTAGAAAGGCAAATTTCTGAACTCAGGGGACAAATCTACAGCTTGCAGAACCAAGGTTCGAGAGTTAACAGGCCTCAGTCTCCTGCCCCTTCCGGTTCTGGTCGCACAAATCCTAGACCGCTGTCGGGAGACCCGATGTTTGACAATTTAGCAACTTTGGCAATTGAAACTAAGCAAGATGTTATTAAAATTCAAGAGCGCTTGTCAAAGCTAGAAGCGTCGAGAAATCGCTAGAGAAGTCAATCGATTTTAGATTTTAGATTTTAGATTTTAGATTTTAGAATTGAAGCATTGACTTGCGCGAGATAAATACGTTCGGCAAGTTTCATCGGATACACATTTTTTATTTTTCCACGGATGAATCACGTGGCGGGTATTCTGGATGCTTTCGGTCATTAGTCATTGGTCATTGGTCATTAGTCAGAAGGAAGAGGTTCAAGGGAAGAGGGAAGAAGTCAGTAGTCATTAGTTAGAAGGATGAAGTCATATTATCCCCAACTCAAAACTCAAAACTCTCTGCCTCTCCCCTCTCCTTCTCTCCCATTCTCCGACGTTGAGGTCGAGAACAGCAGGGTCTGCTAAAAGTTAACTTGCAGAACTATTCAATGATATGGAAATAATAGGCTGCAACCACAAAATTGATGGCTAACAACAACAGAAACCAGCCTGCGCGAAATGTGTAAGGGAATTTGCCCGTTTTCATCACGGAGTCGGATTTTAATTGGTTCTTCGCTATCTCTGGCATAGGTAAAGCTCCTAATTGATAATGTCACTCTCTTTACAAATACCAGAGAGCGTCGCACTTATGCACAATCCTCTAGAGTTATTTTTTTTGACACTCCCCTGCCTGAAGGCGAGGGGATTCTTGGTTCTGCGACATACCTTAAAACTATCTATCCTTGCGGCAGTGTTTAAACCAGGTATCCGTTCAAAAGAACCAAATATCGAGCTTAATTTAGATAGCCTCGCGAGGGTTTGTCTCCCCAAGCTTTCGAGAATTGCTTCTCTTGTTTCTGTGTGCCCCACAGTACATTTTAGACAGTACATTTTAGAAATAAAAAGTTTAGTCTCTGATTTTGGCTTACATTAGTTAGCCCAGCTATGTTTTTCGTGGTTTTCGCTACCCACTAACCATTATTGTTTTCCGACCAGTAGTTTGAGCGTGGTGTCTCATGTGTATCGGCGGTTATTCAACCTGTAGTCTAGTTATTGTACTCTACAATGAACACAATGCAAGAAAGTTCAAGAAAACACTTAACAAAAGTTGATAATTAATTAAAGCCGTCCTAGAAGGACGGGGCTTTATACCCAATTTCTTGGTAACAAGTTTATACCGAGTTGAATTCAAATTAGTTTCAATCGTTTTCTCCGGCGTGGTAGGAACTGCGGACGAGAGGCCCCGATCGCACGCGCTCAAAGCCCATCTCCCGCGCGATCGACCCAAAACGGTCAAATTCGGCTGGCGTCCAGTATTTACGCACTGGGAGGTGCTCTAGAGATGGTCTCATGTATTGACCGAGGGTGAGCCGATCGCACTTGGCGTCCCGCAAATCAATCATCGCTTCGACTATCTCGGCTTCGGTTTCCCCGTGCCCCAACATCAAACCGGATTTGGTGGGAATAGTTGGGTCATATTGCTTGACAATACGCAGAACGTCGATCGAGCGATCGTACTTGGCCCCCCTCCGCACCGGCCCTTGCAACCGCCGCACCGTCTCAATATTGTGGTTGTAACAAGCCGGTTTAGCCTCCACCACCGTGCGAATCCGCTGTCGCTGCAACTCATCGAGACCGCAATTCTCCCCCTCGGCGGGCACGGGGAGGGCGGGCACGGGGGCACCGCCCCTACCTGTTCCCCCCCAAAAATCCGGCGTCAGTACCTCAACTTCAGTATGCGGGTTCAGAAGGCGGATTTGGGCGATCGTCCTGGCAAACCAACCCGCACCCCCATCCGGCAAATCATCCCTCGCCACCGAAGTCAGCACCGCATAGCGCAAACCCAACAACTGCACAGCCTCGGCCACCTTTTGCGGTTCCTCCGGGTCTAGGGGCATCGGAGAATGACCTTTATCTACTTGACAAAAAGCACAAGCGCGGGTGCAAATGGGCCCCATCAACAAAAAAGTCGCCGTTTTTTGGGCGTAGCACTCGCCCCGGTTGGGGCATCTCCCCTCCTCACAAATCGTGTGAATTTGCCGCTGTTTGATAATTTTTTGCACTTGGGAAATTTCGCTAGCTTTGCCAACGGGCCTACGCAACCACTCCGGCATCGCCTCGATTTCACCCCGCATTTGAGCGGCAACTGCTTTGACAGTAGGAGTTTTAGGAGTTTGGGGCGACATAAAATTAAGTGGTGATTGAGTTAATTCCTTCGATCGTATCCGAAATCAAAGCCCCTGAACTTGTAGGAGTATCACCCGAAATCCGAATCGCGCCGAAATGCAACAAAACTAAACTCGCCCAGAATTATGGGTAGAATTCTGTTAGGGATATACTGAAGGTTGCAAATCATCACTCATTCATTACTGAAGGAGTCAGTCGTGGCTGGTCAAAAAATCTTGGTAATCGATGACAGTAAAGTCATCCGCGTCCGAGTCCGAGAGATGTTGCCGCAGGGTAACTTTGAAGTTCTAGAAGCAAAAGACGGCGAAGAGGGACTCAAACTGATCCGTCAAGCCCGGCCCAATCTAATTATGTTAGATTTCCTACTGCCCAAAGTCAGCGGTTGGGAAGTGTATCAAAAAGTGCAAGCCCATCCTGAGCTTTCTAAGATACCTTTGGTGATCATGTCGGGCCGCGAAGAAGAGGTGATGGAAAAAATTCCGAAACCCTTTGAGAAGCATTTTTTTGCATTCATCGCCAAACCGTTTGAAAAGAAGCAGCTAACCGAGGCGATCAAATCGGCCATGGTACTGGCCAAAAAGAAACCAGTGCCGGAAGCCCCAGCAGCCCCCGCTGCAGCCACTTCTGGAGCGGGCGCCGCCGAAATTCAGGCGATGACTGTGAAAATGGCGAAAATGCAAGCGGAAATTGATGCACTCAAAAAACAAATGACTCAGGTGATTACGATCATCAAGCAGAAATTGAAATAATTCTGCTGTTTTTTGAAGGCACTTATGTAGAATGAAACTTCCACACCGTGAAACTTTCAGTTGAGTCTCAAAGGCTGCGATTTTATCCGCATTTTTTTGCCAAATTGTTTGAGCGAGTGCGATCGCAAATAGCCTGCAACTGGTTTCTCAAAATCCCAGTGAGAAAATCAATTAAAAGTTAAAAATAAAATAAGGGAGGAAATTAATTATTAAATTATATTAGGATTTTTAATTCCCGCTCGTTCCACACTCAATTATCAACTCCTCAGTCTCATTTTTTTGGTTAATGACTAACGACTATTCCGATTTTTTGCCTCAACTGCGTGCCTCAACAGAGCAATTATTGAAAAGATTAGACTGCTTCGATCGAGCGCAGGTATTAGCGATCGGAGATTTGACCTTGGACGAGTTTCTTACCGGACAAGTAGAGCGAATTTCCCGCGAAGCACCTGTGTTGATTTTGCGCTACGAAAATACTCAGCAAGTACCCGGAGGTGGCGCAAATGCTGTCTATAATTTAGCCAAACTGGGAGGCAAAGTAAAAGTTGCTGGTTTGGTGGGAAAAGACGACCAGGGAAAGGCTTTGTGCGGTATTTTTGAGGCGGCGGGAATTGATACGGGTGGGATTTTAATCGATTCGCAGCGTCCAACTGTCACCAAAACTCGAATCTCCGGGCACGCGCGGCAGTCGGTGACTCAGCAAATTGTTCGAGTCGATCGCAAATCGGACGAGTTGCCGGATTTAGATTTGCAGTTGCAACTGGCAGACTACATCCGGCAGCAAATACCGACAGTAGATGCCGTGGTTTGTTCCGACTACGGCGACGGAGTTTGGACGAATTTGGCGATCGAATCGGCAGTGGTTCCCGGCAAAACAATTGTAGACGCTCAAATAAATTTGCAGCGATATTCTGGAGCAATGCTGTTTACTCCGAACTTGCCAGAAGCCGAGCAAGCCGTCGGATATGCTATCAAAAACCCTCAAACTTTAATGCAAGCAGGACGCGATTTATTGAACTTAACTCAAGCTCAAAAAATCCTGATTACTCGCGGTGAAGAAGGGATGAGTTTGTTTGAAAGGGCGAACGGCGAAGAAATCAAAAATTCACCCCCTCCAACATCCATTTGTGAAAAGGGGGAATTTGCCATTCAAAGTTGGGACATTCCCCCTTTTAACAAGACTGATGTATTCGACGTAACCGGTGCTGGAGATACAGTTGTAGCAGCAATGACTTTAGCTTTGTGCGTCGGTGCATCCGGTTGGGAAGCGGCAGTTTTGGGCAATTTGGCTGCTAGTATTGTCGTCCGTCAATTCGGTACAGCAACGACGACTGCAGACGAAATGAAAGAAGCTTTGAAAACGATGATCGATCACTAATCAGTTGTAATGGGTGATTGATTATTACTTGTTCCCAGGCTCTTCCTGGTAACGCAGATCCGGAGGCTCAGCCTCCAATTTACTTGTTCCCAGGCTCTTCCTGGTAACGCAGATCCGGAGGCTCAGCCTCCAATTTTCCCATCGCTTTTCGAGGCTGAGCCTCTAGATATCGGTTCCCAGGCAGAGCATGGGAACCAGCGATTAAAGGCCGGGGCGGGTTTACAGATTTTCCCGTTTCTATTCAATATCTTGGCGAACCCGCCCCTACAGGAATCATGGTTAATTGACCGGACATGATATTACTACTGACTAATGACTAATCACTAACGACTACTTACTTTTTTTCAAAATTTGCCCCTTGTCATCAATTATCAAACCGCTATTGGGAAAATCGCTCTTTGTCAAACGGTTAATCAAACCCACAGTCCTAAATTTGTTATCAACAGCCGGAACACCTCGCCCGTCAAGTTGGACGGGGATAATCTTACCAGAAACAAAATCCCCTTTCGGAGTCATTTTCACATCCAAAATTAGAGATTGACCGAGTGTTCCTGCTGTGGACAAAGTGCGATAACCCAAAAAATTTCCCAGGGAATAAGCAATCAATTTCCCTTTATAAAGTTCCATCGCTCGCGGGACGTGCGGGCCATGTCCCAAAATCAAATCGGCTCCCGCATCAATCATCGTCCGCGAAAACAAAACCATATTTCCCCGGTTTTCTCCGTAAAAGAACTCAGTTTTATTTCTCACATTCAGAGCTCCCGTTCCTTCCGCTCCAGCATGAACTGATATCACTACAATATCAGCGTTTTGCTTGGCTTTTTTGACAACTTCTGCTCCCGCTTTGAGTTCCAGCAAGGAATTGTGAACGTCGCCGTAGTTGCTGAAACCGATAAAGGCAAAATTCACGCCCTTGACATTTTTATAAACAATTTGATCTCTTTTGCCAACAGCCTTCATGCCGTTGCTGTCGATGTTTTTAATCGTGTCATTAAATCCTTTCTCGTGAAAATCGTAAGAGTGATTGTTGGCAATATTCAAAATATCAAAACCAACATCTTTGAAAATTTTGGCATAACTCGGAGGCGTCCGAAAGGCAAACAGCATTCGTCCGCCGCCTGCTTTGGAACTGTAAGGATGATCGGTCATCGTGCTTTCAAAATTGCCAAACAGAATATCAGCTCCTTTGAGGTACGGTTTTACCGACTCTAATAACATCTCTTTTTTTGCCGGCAGTTTGTTGTAGGGATAATTTGTGCCGGGGATCATGTCACCAACTGCTTTGATGCTGACTGTGGCGGGCACAATGGCAGGTTTTGTGGCGGCAGGGGAGGGCGGTTTTGGAGCTGGAAGGGGTTTGGCTGCGGGTGTCGAGCTCACTTCTTGTACCGCAGGCTTTGACGTTAGAGGGTTATTAGTAGCGGTGGGTGAGGATTTGTAAAGTTGAGAAGCCAGCACAAAGCCGGATATCGGTACGAGAATTAGACTCAGAGCACCGACTGACAGCCCAGATTTTTTAGTTTTAGTGCCTGCTAATTCTGGCTGGGGTGATGGCTTTTGCTGCCTTTGGTTTGGGGGTTTTGGAGTTGGGATTTTAGAGGGTTGGGGCGGAGATTTTTCTGGTATTTGAGTGGGCGCCGTTGTGACATTTTGAGTTTTTTCTAGCTTGGGCAAAGTCACAGGAATGGGAGAAGCTGCTACACTAGCGGCTACTGCTGCACTCGCAGCTACTGCGGCATTCACGGCAACTAACGGACTCACGGGTGCGGCAGTCAAGCGTTTTTTTAATTCTACCGTCTGAGTCCAAGCGGGCAATTGCTGGCCGTCGCGCCGCCCGTAAACTGTCACTGAGTAAAGGTTATTTGGTTGCAGCCGCTGCAACCCTTTGACTGCGACTCGGAGACAGGCTTCTTCTGCGGGCAAATGTTCTGCTTCCAGCAGCAGGTGCAGGGTGTCGTTTTCCCGGCTGGCTTTAGCCGTGACGCCGAAGCTTTGGAGTGCTTGGCCGATCAGAAATGCGATCGCCCTGGCATCGCCTTCTTTTGCTAAATTTAAAATATCTTGTTGGCTCACAAACGCCTCTACTCTCACACTAGAAATTTAGCTCGATCTTATATCAAATTTGGCTGCACAGCATTAAATACCGATTGATTTAACTTAAGTAAGGAATGAGAATTAAATAACTTCCACTCTTGAAAGTGGGATGGGCGTCCCGCCCGTCCAAAAAGGACGGGCGGGACGCCCATCCCACAATAACAATTAAAATTGTAAGTTAT
>NZ_JAUBUY010000038.1:16898-64573 GCF_036705565.1 Microcoleus sp. AT8-B5 | reverse complement strand
CTAATCGCTAATCGATTTTAGATTTTAGATTTTAGATTTTAGATTTTAGAGGCGACCCCACGGATAAATGCGGGGGCTCTTCTGATTTTCGATTTTCGATTGATTCCATGGATAAATCACGTGGCGGGTACCACATGAAGAAATTCGTGGTCAATATAAAAAAGCTTATGTTGTTATACCATTTATCTAAAGATGTGCTATGGATGAAGTCTTAGCCCCCCCGCGGGAGGGGGGGTTGGGGGGGGTAATATCTAGCGCTACTTTATGAAATTGGTATTAGTTCCTAATCGCTAATTGTTAGCTGCATGGAGATTCTTAAGCATTTTTAACTACTTTTTGTAGTGATGGCTGACTTTTTAGCCATCTTGTTTCTGCAAGCGGAATATGATACAAAATCATTAACTGTGATGGAGCATCTCATATTTGTAAAAACACTTCTTCTGGCTCCTTCCTTCTGCCTATTTCCTTATGCCTCAAATTAATTCAATAGACCTCTTGCAAAAATAATTAGGACGGGTTTTGGGGCCCATCCCACAAGCAAAAATAACTCTTGTGGGATGGGCCCCAGAGCCAGTCCCATCAATTGAGGAAAAGGATTTTTGCCACAGGTGTAATCTCCCTTACTCCGCTGATGGCAAAGGAGTTTCCGCTTCTTCGGGGGGCGGAATTTCCGCAGGAGTCGATTCCGGCGACGGCGAGAGACTCTCGCTATCGGGGGGCGGAATTTCCGCAGGAGTCGATTCGGGCGACGGCGAGGGACTCTCGGCCCCTGGCGAGGGAGTCTCCGAAGGAATCGGGGCAGGAGTTTCCGGCGGTGGGGGAACTTGTGCGGGTTCTGGCTGGGGGCTTTGGCGGCTTTGCACCCACAAACCTAAACCGCCGCCGGCTAATATCAGCCCCAACACCGCCAGTAGGGGCAGTGGCAGCTTGGATCGCTGTTTTTGAACGGGTTCCGGGGCGGGGGAAGTTTCGGGGTACAACAACTGTTTGGACGATTCTGAAAGCTGAGATTCTGGAATCCTCCCGGACTTCTGGAGGGACGCAGCGACGAGGGAAGGCGGCAGCGACACCGAGGCTGACACTGGCGCTGACGCCGGCGCTGACGCCACCGCCGGATCAAACAGTACCAATCTCTCCGGCGACATCCGACAGTGAGTGGCCACCACGGAGGTGTTGTCATAACCGTTTTTCTCGTTGGCGAGACGAATCCAAGACTGAACCGCAGCTTCCAAAGACATTTTGCCCTCAAGCACCTCTGGGCCGTAATTCTCCCAAGATTTCTCTACCCAGTCGTTGTCGCTCAAACCGTCGGAACACAGCAGCAGTAAGCCTTCCTCTTCGACAATAAATCGCTGAATCGTCGGGCGCAGGAAATCGGCATCCCGCGTTCCCAAAGCTTGAGTCAGGGCTCCTGCATCGGATCGCAGTTGAGTCTCCCAGTACAAACAATGTCCTAGCTGGACTTCCCTTGAGGCTACGTCGTCGTCCACAGTCAGCCGGTGACAGTAATTTTTGCCAATCCAATAAGCGCGGCTGTCTCCAACATTGACTAAATAAAGTTCGTGGCTGTTATTCGAGGACAAATCCTCGGAATTTTTCACTTTTTGAGGCAACTGGAGGGCCATCACCAAAGTCGTCCCCATCCGCTGCCGCAACTCTTTTCCCTGCTCGTTATTTTGAGCAGAAATCACATTATTCACAACTCGGACTATTTCTTCGAGTTGCTTGATCACCATTGTTGGCGTCATCAACTCTTCTTGTTGAGCAATTTCTGCGAGCAAATTTTGGATTAAAGCTTTCAGGGACTGGACGGCTAATTGACTGGCAACTTCTCCTCCTTCGTGGCCTCCAACCCCGTCGCAAACCATTGTTAAGTAAGGAATTAATTTCTCGCCCCCTGAAGTTTTGCTAAATTGAAAATCAGCAGCAACCGGATAGCAACTGTCTTCATTTTGGGAGCGCTGTGGCCCGGTATCAGTCATGCCGACTACTTCTAAGTGTAGAGGCAATTGAGCGGCTTGTTCTAATAGTAAATCGTTTAGTTCCAGGGCGATCGCGTCGAAATTCATGCTGCTGCGGCGCATAAACTGACAAATCTCTCCGAGTTTCGACTGCACCTCGGGTTGCGCGGATTCCACCAAACCTGACCACACATCTCCCAAATCCCGCAGCGTCGGTACAAAATTGCCCCGGTGCAGTTCCAGCAGGCGTACCCGCCAACCTTCCACCCGCAAATTTTCCGGTACCAGCAAACTCGAAGCGACTCCCTGTTCCGATAGCGGCCCCCACAGTTGGAGCATTTGCCACAGCCAGTAAACTTGGCGCGCGCCGGTTGTCCCAGACCAAGCTTCTAAAATAGAAGGATACAGGCGACCGAAATTATTGATGGGCACATTTTCCAACAACAGCACCTCTGTCGCTTCGGGTGCTTCCCCCAGGGAACAATAACCGTATACTTCCGGCGTATGCAGCCGTTGGGGATACAAATGCAGGTAAGGCATAATCGTATCCGGCAGGTGTTCCGGGACGCTTGGAGGCAAAGCTGGGCGGCTGTCGAGCCAGATTTGCGGTGCAATGACAAAGTATCGATCGGCTATTACCTTACCCGCCGGCACTTCCTCGGCTGCTGGCCCCACCACCCACACATAGCGATAAATTAAATCCGTTTCGCACGCTGCACAGTGCTGGCGGCCAAAGGTATTGCGGGGATCTGGACAGCTAAGATTCGGGCAATAAATGGGTTCGGAGAAACTGCTGATCATATCGAAATAGTTTGTGTAAAAAGATTCTGAAGATATATGATTCGCCAGCCCAAATTCATGAGCTTGAGAATAAACTGATTTTAGGCCCTATCAATTTCTTAACTGCCTTTGGGCCCCTAGAAATTGTAGTTTCTGCCAGTCTGCACCGGCTAAAATTGTAATCTAAGTTACTAAACTCTGACTTGGAGTACGATGGAAGCCTCAACCTGGTACCGCTGCGCGAAAAATCGGTCTGAGGGCTTGCAAGTGGCAAACCCTTGCAGAGTCAGTTGTTTGCATTTCTTAAATCTTAAATTTCCAATCTAAGATCTAAATAGTATCACCTATTCTTTTTATGATCTTGACTCCGACGCTCCTTTGGCTGATAGCTGGGTCTTTGCTCTGTTTGGCAGAGCTATTTCTCCCGACTGCTTTTGTCGCTTTTATGATGGGACTGAGCGCCTTCGCCGTAGCTGGATGCTCTCTAGTTCTACCTTACGTTAATTTACAAATTTTCCTCTGGATGGTATTTTCGACCGTTTTTGTGCTGCTGTCTCGGCGGTTGATACCAAAAGGCACGGCAAGGGCGATCGCAGATTCTCAGGAAGCAAAAACTTTAACAGAAATTCCCCCCGGAGAAGCCGGCCGAGTCATTTATGAGGGGAATTCTTGGCAAGCTCGCTGCGAAGACACGAAGGCCACTATCCCCCCCAACCAAAACGTAATTGTCGTCGGACGGAAAGGCACTACTCTGATAGTTTTGCCAGAAAATTTATTGCATTCTTAAACAAAATGCGTAATTAATCACAGACAATTAGTAGTTAGTCATCAGTCTTTAGTCAACATTTAACAGTCAAAACTCAACACTCAACATTTAATAGGAGGCGACAGTGGAACAATTTTTTTTACTTGTATTTT
This sequence comes from Microcoleus sp. AT8-B5, assembly GCF_036705565.1. Taxonomy (NCBI): domain Bacteria; kingdom Bacillati; phylum Cyanobacteriota; class Cyanophyceae; order Oscillatoriales; family Microcoleaceae; genus Microcoleus; species Microcoleus sp. AT8-B5. The sequence goes on along the minus strand of NZ_JAUBUY010000038.1, from coordinate 60,914 downwards.
TAGCACTTGGCGGCTCAGCCCTCGCAGGTTCCGTCAAGATTATCAATCAGGGAAATGAAGCGCTGGTGGAAACTTTAGGTAAATACAGCGGCAGGAGACTAGAACCCGGTTTGAATTTTGTCAAGCCGTTTCTCGATCGCGTCGTGTACGAGCAAACCATTCGGGAAAAAGTCTTAGATATTCCCCCGCAAGCTTGTATTACCCGCGATAACGTTTCCATCACCGTTGATGCTGTGGTTTACTGGCGCATTGTAGACTTGGAAAAAGCTTGTTACAAAGTAGAAAATCTCCAGTCAGCAATGGTAAATATGGTGCTGACTCAAATTCGCGCCGAAATGGGTCAACTGGATCTCGAACAAACCTTTACTGCTCGTTCTCAAATTAATGAAATCTTGCTCAGAGATTTAGATCTTGTTACCGATCCTTGGGGAGTGAAAGTGACGCGGGTAGAATTGCGCGATATTGTCCCTTCTAAAACTGTACAGGAATCGATGGAATTGCAGATGGCAGCCGATCGACGGAAGCGGGCGGCAATTCTGACATCCGAGGGCGAACGCGAGTCAGCAGTTAACAGCGCCAAAGGTAAAGCTGAAGCGCAAGTTTTGGATGCAGAAGCGCGCCAAAAAGCGACTATTTTGGAAGCGGAAGCTCAACAAAAGGCGATCGTCCTGAAAGCTCAAGCAGAACGCCAAAGTCAGGTTTTGAAAGCTCAAGCTACTTCCGAGGCCTTGCAAATAATCGCCAAAACTCTGCAAAATGACCCCAATGCTCGCGAAGCTTTACAATTTTTGTTAGCTCAAAACTATCTGGATATGGGTCTAAAAATTGGCAGCAGTGGCAGCAGCAAGGTGATGTTTATGGATCCGCGCAGCATTCCCGCTACGCTCGAAGGAATGCGATCGATCGTTGGGGAAGGTAATAATAATGACGTGAACAAGTAGGGAGCATCTCATATTTGTAAAAACACTTTTTCTGGCCACTACGGTTCAGTTAAGCTCGATCCCCCCTAGCCCCCCTTAAAAAGGGGGGGACAAGAAATTACTCAAAGTCAACCCCTACTCCCCTTCTTAAGGGGGATTTAGGGGGATCTCGCCCGGAATAAATAGTTTTAACCCAAGCGTATTGTTCTTCTGGCTCCTTCCTTCTGACTCTTTCCTCCTGCGTCAAAACTCCAATTTTTGGCTTGGCTGCTTTCATTGAGAGGCTCCCCTTGGTATCTATTTAAACATCAATATTCAGGCAACTTATCTTCGCCCTTAACCTAATAACTCGACACATTTAAAACGATCGCCTCCCTATCTCCCAACACCAAACCATACTCCAAACCCTCAACAACCGCCTGATAAGAAGCATCCAAAATATTACCAGAAACCCCCACAGTCGTCCAGCGGTCTTGACCATTGCTAAACTCAGCCAAAACGCGAGTTTTAGCAGAAGTTCCCGCACATCCGTCCAGAATTCGCACCTTATAATCGGTTAAGTTAAAATCAGTAATTGCCGGATAAAAATTCCGCAAAGCCTTCCGCAAAGCCGCATCAAGTGCCGAAACAGGCCCGTTTCCTTCCGCGCATTCCAGAATATCTTGACCGTTAACAGTCACCTTCACGGTTGCTAAAGAATTAACTGTTTCCTCCCTACCTTTATCGCAGTGAACTTGAAAACCTTTGATTTCAAATAAACGCTTGCGCTTTCCCAAAGCCTCCCGCATTAACAATTCAAAAGAAGCCTCAGCACCCTCAAATTGATATCCCTGGCTTTCCAAATCTTTCAATTTTTCCAAAATTTGGCGGCAAGCAGGATTTTTGCGATCGAGATCCATGCCAAAAGTGCGGGCCTTCGCCAAAACATTGCTCAAACCAGCTTGATCCGAAATCACAATTCGCCGCCTGTTGCCAATTTTTTCCGGTTCTAAATGTTCGTAAGTTAACGGATTTTTCTCAACAGCCGATACATGAATTCCGCCTTTGTGAGCAAAAGCCGAAAGACCCACAAAAGGAGCATGATCGTCGGGAGCAAGATTGACAATTTCACTAATCGATCGACTTACTTGAGTTAATCTAACTAATTGCTCGTCTTCAATGCAATTCTGACCCAACTTTAGTTGAAAATTAGGAATTAAGGAACATAAATCGGCATTGCCGCAGCGTTCGCCGTAACCGTTTATAGTTCCCTGTACCATCGTCACTCCTTCTTGCACAGCAGCCAAAGCATTAGCAACCGCAACTCCAGAGTCGTTATGAGTGTGAATTCCCAGTTGAACTTGAGACTTTATCCCCCCCTTAATAAGGGGTTGAACTTGAGACTTTATCCCCCCCTTAATAAGGGGTTGAATTTGAGACTTTATCCCCCCCTTAATAAGGGGGGGTTGGGGGGGGTTAATTTCCGATTCAGAAATATCCCAACTTTCTATTATTTCTGCCACCTCGCGAACAACCTGACTGACTTCGTGAGGCAAAGTACCGCCGTTAGTATCGCAAAGCACCAGCCATTCTGCACCGGCAGCGGCGGCTACTTCTAAAGTTTTAATAGCATAATCTCGATTGTCTTTGTAGCCGTCAAACCAGTGTTCGGCATCGTAAATAACGCGCCTTCCCTGACTCCGAAAATATTCAATTGTATCTCGAATCATCGCCAGATTTTCTTCTAGCGTGGTCTTCAAACTTTCAATAACGTGCAAATCCCACGACTTGCCAAACAGCGTCACCCAGCGAGTACCGGCGGACAAAATAGCCTGCAACATTTCATCATTAGCTGCCGTAGTTCCCGGCCGCCTAGTCGAACAAAAAGCTACAACTTCTGCTTGAGTTAGGGGCTGTTCTTTGAGACGCCAAAAAAATTGTACGTCTTTAGGATTCGCCCCCGGCCAGCCGCCTTCAATAAAGGGAATTCCTAAACTGTCTAACTGTCGAGCAATTCGCAGTTTGTCTTCGAGAGATAAGGAGAGTCCCTCACACTGAGCACCGTCTCGCAGCGTGGTATCGTAGATCCAGAGCCGATTTGTCATGGGAAATTGCGATCGAGAAATTGGTAATATATCACTTACCATATTAGATGAATTTATTTGAATTTAATGCGATAATATATAGGAAAATTAACATAAATCTAACTGGGGTAAATTGCTGTGGTCAAGGTACAAGCGCAAGGAAAAACATTTGAGTGCGATCGCGGAGCCAATCTCCGTGAAGTTTTGCTCAAAAACGGCATCGATCTCTACAACGGCAATGCCAAAGTCATCAACTGCCACGGCCTCGGCACTTGCGGCACCTGCGCCGTCACCGTCGAGGGCGAAGTTTCCGAGCCCCAGTGGCGCGAAAAAGCCCGACTTTCGGTTCCTCCCCATTCTCCCGCCTCCAACCGCCGTTTGTCCTGCCAAACCAAGGTTTTAGGCGATATTAAGGTGACAAAATATGACGGTTTCTGGGGTCAGGGTTCTGAAACTGTCTGGAAACCCCAAGGATAGATTTTTTGTTAAGAAAGGCTGATAGGACGATCGCCTTGCCAGATAATCTGTAAGACTTGCATAATAATTCTAACTGTAAGGTGTGCTTAGCGCACCTTACCCTCCAGAAAGCCGAGAGGTCAATCGATTTTAGATTTTAGATTTTCGATTTTCGATTGAAGCATTGACTTGCGCGAGATAAATACGTTCGGCAAGTTTCTCGGATACACGTTTTTTTTTTATTTCTCCACGGATGAATCCGGGGGCTTGTATCCTAGATGCTTGATTGTCAAAAAGCTCAGACAGTCCATATAAAAGTTAATGAATTCATCTAAAGATATTCTGATTATTGGCGGCGGAATAATTGGCCTTTCGCTAGCAGTAGAACTGAAATTGCGAGGTGCATCTGTCGCGGTTCTCACCGCCGATTATAAACAACCGACTACCCGGGCTGCCGCTGGAATGCTTGCCCCGCAAGCCGAACGAATTCCCCCCAGTCCGATGCTAGATTTGTGCTTGCAAAGCCGCGCACTGTATCCCGCCTGGGTGGAACAGCTAGAAGACATTACCGGATTGAAAACGGGATATTGGCGATCGGGAATTCTCGCACCAGTTTGTCAAAATGAGCCTCAAGAAAAGCCGCTTTTGGCCAACCTTAATTATCAATGGTTGGACAGAGATACTGTTCGCCAGCACCAGTTTGGATTAGGTCAAGAAGTAATTGGCGGTTGGTGGTATCCTGACGACGCTCAAGTAGACAACCGCGCTTTATTTCGGACGCTTCAGGCCGCAACTAAAGAATTGCAGATTGAGATTATTCAAGGCAGTGCAGAGGAAATCATTCGGCAGAAAAACCGAGTTTTTGGAGTGGAAACAACGGCAGGAAAATTACAAGCTGACCGTTATGTTTTGGCTGCGGGCCCTTGGTCTGAGAAATTATTGGATATTCCTGTTTTTCCAAGAAAGGGACAAATGCTGTCAGTATGTGTACCAGAAGATTGTGGAGTTATCCAGCCCCTGCAAACCGTTCTATTCGGGACGGGAATTTATATTGTGCCACGTCAAGATGGCAGAATTATTATTGGCGCAACTAGCGAAAATGTGGATTTCACGCCGGGAAATACGCCTGCGGGAATCCAAAGTTTGCTAGCAGGAGCGATTAAGTTATATCCCGAATTACAAAATTATCCGATTTTGGAGTTTTGGTGGGGATTTCGGCCGACTACGACCGATGAATTGCCGATTTTGGGTGCTAGTGCTTGGGAGAATTTGACATGGGCTACGGGGCATTACCGCAACGGCATTTTATTGGCTCCGGTGACGGCTAAATTGTTGGCTGATTTGATTGGGAATCAGAAATCAGATCCGTTATTGGCTGCTTTTCATTATTCGAGATTTCCTGAATCTTGGAAGGTTTAAAATGGTAAATAGTGAGATTTGTTGCTTTTTTTAAGACGAGGCAGAGCCGCATAACGAGAAACGAAAGTCAACCAAAAGGATATTTTTTGCTATAATCTAATCAGCACAATAGGGTTTTGTAAGTTATGACTTTCAGTGATGTGGTCGAGACGATCAAAAATCTTTCTACTGACGAAAAGCAAGAGCTTCAACTGTTGTTGAAGCAATATCTCCGGGAAGAACGTCGCGAAGAGATGTATCAAAACTTTAAGTCAGCGCAGATTGAACAACAAAAAGGTGAACTGAAATTTTTCGCTAACATCAATGAACTCCGAGTGACGAAAGAGTAATTTTCTACTTTACAGAAGACGGAAAAGCCGTGTTTGTAGATTTGGGAAGTCATCATGAAGTATATTAATCGACACAACAGTGGCTAAAGTACCGCTGTAAGTAGCGCGCCTAACCATTTTTTTGTAAGTCCTCAATTAGTTTGCATCCTGTTTTTTGGGTTGGTTTAATTCCCTGCATTTAGCGGCAGCCAAATCGTAAGCATTTTGGTAATCGCTACCGCCTAACATCAAATCGCCGTAATATTCATAAGGTTGATTGCCATAAATCGGCAGCGGGTCGTCTTCAGGATAATCTTCTTTTGATTCTTCTAGGATTGCTTTGAGTTTCTTGACGCTGAAGCGCTGGACTGGGAAGTAATGAATGTCTTGAGCGATGAAACCGAGATGGGGAAATGTTGGGTCAACAATTCGCTCGTCGAGTTCAATCCAGCTATACTCGATGGGTTTATATGGCACTCCGGGCACAGCTAAAAAGCCTTGAACATAAATTGCGCCCTCGGTGGCTAACGCTGCTTTACAGGCGTTGTCAAAGCAGTTTTTACGGTTGCTTTTGATGCGAGTCGCCATTTCAATAGAAAGCGCCTCATCTAATAGTTCGGTCATAATCCCTTCTAATCGCGTGTGCGATTAGATTGTAGCAAATCCGAGCTATCTCCGAGCACAAAAAACGCAGCCAATTGCGATCGTCCTTCAAATTCTCGTCTCAAGGAGTTGATCCAAAATCCTCTGCGCTTCTGGATGTTGTGTCAGCTTTGGTTTCCGGGGCGGGCGGTTTGTCGATCGCCCCTATCGCCCGCCCATAAAAAGTTTTCGCCAGTAGCCCAACTTTTGAGCGTGCGATCGAGTTGGGCTACAACCCGGTACAATAAAGTGTGCCACAGACGATGCAAGCAAAAATAGTGGCATAAATTACTGAATAGCCTGCAACCAACCAATCATATTAATGCCTTCCGGTGCAGCGATTTGTTCGGCTGTTGACAGGCTTCACAGTTTTTTCTGTAAACAAAGCAGAGTTGTGATAACCTCATAAATGTGCAAAAATCGGTTCCAACAAAACTTTGGGAAGAAACGGGGAAAGTCCGGGGTAAATCCGCCGCTGTCCCGCAACTGTGATGCTAAGCGAAGCACTTATCCACACACCATAAACATACTGAATGAAAAGCGCGATCAAAAAGTCGGATTTTGTGCTAGCTCCTTATATGAAGAGCAACAACTTGAAAGCTAGTTGCCAAATACTCAATACAGTGGTTCCTTATATATGCTTATGGTTTTTAGCATTTAAAGCTGCTGCCATTTCTGTATTCCTTCTTCCGCCGATAATGGTGTTGATGACACTTTTTTCAGGACGTTGTTTCTCTTTGATGCACGATTGCGGACACTATTCTCTTTTTAGTTCCAAAAAAGTCAATCGCATTATGGGTTTCCTGCTAGGTATCATCAATGCGATTCCTCAGTACCCCTGGTCGAGGGGGCACGCTTATCACCACAAACATAATGGTAATTGGGATATGTACCGCGGCCCTTCGGCGTTGATATCCACCGAAAAATTTGCGGCGCTAAGTCCATTTAGTAAAAAGATGTATCAGTTACTCCGACACCCATTGATGCTGTTTCCCGGTGGTTTTTTCTATCTAATTATTAAACCAAGACTCGCACTGATATTGGGAACTACGGGTTTTATCCGACATATTTTTGCTTGTCTAAATCAAGATTTTGGCATAGGTTTATCGGGAATCATTGCTTCTTATAAATCCAAACATTGGTATACGACGGCTGAATTTTGGGATTTACTGTTCAACAATATTTGTGTTGTTGGTAGCTGGATTTATCTGAGCAACTTACTGGGGTTTGGCTTTTTCTGGAGTGTTTACTCAATTGTCATGACCTGTTCGGCGGCAATATTTATCTGTATTTTCTTTGTTCAGCATAATTTTGAGGGTTCCTACGCTCATAAAGCCGAAGGTTGGGACTATATTCTTGGCGCAATTGAAGGCAGTAGTTACCTAAAATTACCGACTATTCTCAATTGGTTTTCTGCTGATATTGCTTACCACAATATTCATCATCTCTCTGAGCGAATACCTAACTATAATCTTCGGGCTTGTCACAATGCTAATATTCACCTGCTTGCTAATTCAAAATCACTGACAATCCGCGATATTCCTGACTGCTTCCAATTCATTCTTTGGGATGCTGCTTCAGATAGTCTGCAATCGATTAAATTATTTCAGCAACAAGAAGAAATTCCCTTCAGTAATGTAGCTAATTAAAATCGGGGGGCAATAAATTTGGTGGATTCTTGCTCCCCAAAATCCTATGATTAGGGATGCAGCGAGTGGGAGAAATTTTAACAGTAACTTTCCTATAGCCATCCTCGCAGGAGTCGTAAATTTTTGACCCCACCCCCACCCTCCCCTTACTAAGGGGAGGGAGTAAGAAATTCACAAATGATTTAGGATTGCTATAGTTAAGTAGGTGGTTACAAATAAACATTAGATGGGTCTGGCGGGTTTAGCCGGGAGCTATGCTAGCAGCCAGTTTATTCTGACAAAACCCGCCCTCCTCGTGACCAGTTTATTTGCACCTGCCTATTTATCTAGGGTCTAACTCTAGATCACTCAAAGTATCTGTCACTTGTCAATGCAGCAATTCCTCTAATTTTTGCTGGTTCCACAAATACTGATAAAGCCCTGTTTGCCCTACCAATTCAAGGTGAGTGCCACTCTGAACTATTTCTCCTTGCTCCATCACAAAAATGCGATCGGCACTAGCCGCCGCCGACATTTGATGCGAGATAAAAATTACTGTTTTGCGATCGGTTCCCGTTGCCAAGTTTCGCAAAATGTCGGTAGCAGTTTGATTGTCAACACTGGAAAGAGCGTCATCCAAAATTAACACCGGGGCGTCAACTAACAAAGCGCGAGCAAGTGCTGTCCGCTGCCGCTGTCCACCGGATAAAGTAATGCCGCGCTCGCCGACAACTGTTTTGTACTGCTGCGGAAAGTTGAGGATTTCGGCGTGAATTTGTGCTTGTTTGGCCGCCGCTTCAATCTCCGGCTGTTCCGCTAAAGGGTTTCCGTAGCGGATGTTATTCTTGATGGTAGTGCCGAACAGAAAGCTTTCTTGCGGAACGTAGGCGATCGCCCCGCGCAATTCGGTCAATTTTACCTTGGTAATATCCTGTCCGTCTACAAATAACTCGCCCGGATCGATATCTAGCAAGCGTGGCAGCGCATTAGCTAAAGTTGATTTTCCTGAGCCGATCGCCCCAACAATTGCGACAGTTTCTCCCGGTTTTATGGTAAAATCAACATCTTTAAGCGCGGGTGTCTTAGCGCCCGGATAAGTATAATTTAGATGGCGAGCCGCAATTTCGCCTTTGACTGGAGTTGCAAGTTCAACTGCATCGAGAGCATCCTTAATTTGCGGTTCCACCGTCAGAATTGATTCGATGCGATCGACACTCACTTCTCCCCGCTGGTAAGCAGTAATTGTGAAACCCAACAGCGCCGTCGGAAACACCAAACGCTCCACATAAATCAGCAACGCTACAAAATCGCCAATGCTAATTTGACCATTAGCAATTGCCCCGCCACCAGCAGAAAGCAGCACCAACAAACTAATGCTTGCCAAACCGCCCAGCAGCGGAAAAATAAAGTTTCTAGTTTTTGCTAATTCCAAATTTGCTGATAGCAACTTCGCATTGGAATTGCGAAAAGCTCGGCGTTCGTTTTCTTCTTGAGCGTAGATTTTAATTACGGACATCCCGCTCATATCTTCTTGAATTAAATCGCTCATCGCCGACAATTCCTCTTGCACGGCTAACTGTTGGATGCGAAGTTTGTCGCTAAATAACTGTACCAAAACCAGCATTAAAGGATAAACTGCGATCGCAAACAGTGTCAGCCTTACATTAATCCCCAGCATCACCGGCAAAGTCAAAGCATAGGCAAATGCCGTATTCGCCAAACTCAGCACCGCAAACCCCACCAAGCGCCGAATATTGTCCAAATCGGAAGTAGCGCGGTTAATTAAATCTCCTACCGTATTGGCTGCAAAATAAGACGGTTCTAATGTTAATAAATGATTAAATATTTGCTGTTTGAGGTCAAATTCGACTTGACGCCCGACGCCAAACAGCAAAATCCGCGACGCCATCCGAATCACCCACATGATTGAGGCGAGAATCAGAATTAGTGCCACGAAATTGAAAACTTCGTCAAATTTAGTCGCCACTTGCAGAGTGTCAACTGAATTCCGAATCAGCAGGGGGATGTAAACGCCCACAGCATTGACAACTAATAGTGAAAAAACGCCCCAGAAGGTTGGTTTCCAGTGCGGGCGCATATAAGAGGCGAGTTTTTGCAGTCGAGAATAACGAGCCATAGGAAGAAGGAAGAAGGAAGAAGGTTCGGCAGCGGATTTTGTAACGGATGTAACGGATGGATGCTGAAGGAAGAAGGAGTCTTCCCCAAGGTTTTCAGCAATTAAGAACGTCCTAATAGTCTTGGCGGTTGCTATAGAAGGTAGAAGTTTGAAAAAAGAATAGAAGCTCTATCGAAAGGTAGATGACCGAAAACACAAGTTAAGAAAATTTGAATAAAAATTCTGCTTGGGGATGACGCGCCATAAAAGTTGGGTTTGGGGCCGAGCCAAAACCCGATCGAGATGTAACAAACCATATTATATCTGCGGGACAGGATATCTGTGAGGACACGGCAGTGCCGTGCCCCTACCCGCTGTGGCCACACGGCATTGCCTTGTCCTTAGCCACCCGGAACGATCGCCCCAATCTCCCATCCGCCCCCCCAATCCCCCACACGGTTGAGGCGCGCTACAATCAAAAATCGATCGACTTAGCACTCAGACTCAGAGAGTGCTAAATTTGCTAATGTAAGCGATTGGAGACAAACATGACAAAAATAGTTGCATTTAGCGACAAATCTCGCCGGGCACTAGAACGCGGCGTCAATCAACTCGCCGATGCTGTCCGCATCACCTTGGGCCCGAAAGGCCGGAATGTCCTATTGGAAAAGAAATACGGCAGTCCCCAAATCGTTAACGACGGTATCACCGTTGCTAGGGATATCGAGCTCGAAGACCCCCTGGAAAATGCTGGCGCTCGCTTAATTCAAGAAGTCGCCTCCAAAACTAAAGATATCGCAGGCGACGGCACAACAACCGCAACGGTTATCGCTCAATCCCTCATTCGCGAAGGTTTGAAGAATGTCGCAGCAGGCGCAAACCCAGTCGCGCTGCGCCGGGGTATTGAAAAAACGATCGCCCACTTGGTGCTGGAAATCGAGAAATTGGCCAAACCCGTCGAAGGAAGCGCCATTGCTCAGGTCGCCACTGTCTCCGCCGGTAACGACGAAGAAGTCGGCGCCATGATTGCCCAAGCAATGGAAAAAGTCACGAAAGACGGCGTAATTACTGTTGAAGAGTCGAAATCTCTGACAACGGAATTGGAAGTGGTCGAAGGGATGCAGTACGATCGCGGATATCTTTCTCCGTATTTCGTCACTAACACCGATCGCATGGAAGTTGAGTACGAAAACGCTCGCATCCTGATTACCGACAAAAAAATTAGCTCAATTCAAGAACTAATTCCAGTTCTCGAAAAAATCGCCCGCACAGGTCAACCGCTGCTAATTATCGCCGAAGATATTGAAGGCGAAGCTTTGGCAACTCTGGTAGTCAACAAAGCCCGCGGCGTATTGAACATCGCAGCAACCAAATCTCCTGGTTTTGGCGATCGACGCAAAGCTATGCTTCAAGATATCGCCGTACTCACCGGCGGTCAACTGATTTCTGAAGAAGTCGGACTCAGCATCGATACCGCAACCCTAGAAATGCTCGGTACCGCCCGCAAAATTACGATCGACAAAGAAAACACCATCATTGTTGCTGGCGACGAACACAAAGCTGACGTGCTAAAACGGATCGAGCAAATCCGCAAACAGCTAGAAGCGACGGATTCCGACTACGACAAGGAAAAGCTAACCGAACGCATCGCCAAACTCGCCGGCGGCATCGCTGTAATTAAAGTCGGCGCAGCTACCGAAACCGAGCTCAAAGACCGTAAACTGCGTATTGAAGACGCTCTGAACGCTACTAAAGCTGCTGTGGAAGAAGGTATCGTTGCCGGAGGTGGCACGACCCTAATTCACCTGATTACAAAAATAGATGCGATCGCCCATACTTTAGACAGCGAAGAACAAGTAGGCGCTGACTTGGTGAAGAAAGCTTTGGAAGCACCTTTGCGTCAAATTGCTGATAATGCCGGCGTTGAAGGTTCCATCGTCATCGAACGAGTGCGAGCAAGCGAGTTCAACATTGGCTACAACGCTCTCACCGACGTGTACGAAGATATGATTGCGGCCGGGATTATTGACCCGGCTAAGGTGGTGCGATCGGCTTTGCAAAATGCCGGTTCCATTGCTGGCATGGTGTTGACCACTGAAGCTGTGATTGTCGAAAAACCCGAGAAGAAAAAAGCCGGTGGCGACATGGGCGACATGGGCGGCATGGGCGGCATGGGCGGCATGGGCGGCATGGGCGGCATGGGCGGCATGGGCGGCATGGGCGGCATGGGCATGATGTAGTCTTCAGCCATAAGCACCATGCGTGTAAACAAGCGCGTCTTATGTACTACCCGTCTACTGTTTGACGATTAAGGCAGCTTATCCCCCCGGCATCCTGATAGTCCGGGGGGATTTTTCATTCTCTTGTAGGGGCAATCCCCCGTGGTTGCCCCAATATTTGAAACACCGATTCCCTCGTCCGTGGAGGGGGTCGGCACGGGCACTACCCCTACAAAAGCCTGATTTTCATGAGAATGAAACAGCCCTGCTTCTTAAGGGAGATGCAATGGGGCTCGGCATTAAGCTATAAGCGATAGTTCTCAGGGATTTTAAGCTGAAGTTGCCACCTATGCAGTGCGGGCCCTCTCGGTCAAGTTACATCCTTCCCAGAAACCGCGTCTCCCCCTCTCCCCTTATCCTTTAAGACGACGGAGTTACATTGTTGCTGTGCAAGTCTTGAGGAGATTGAAACAGAGTTTCGAGATAAACTCTCGCAGCTTGGCGATAACTGCGCGAAGCTTCAGGCGTACCGCTATCGGCATTCTGCAACAAAAACAGCGACAGGGCGGCGCAAAATACTCGGTCTAGATCCCATTCAGGATGGGTTTCCAGGTAAGTTTTGAGAGAATCGTGCAGCGTTTCGGGAATTTCAGCAAAAATACTGACTGTTGGGTTGATCATTTTGTTTAGTCTCGCTAATAAATTGAAAACAGAACCCCCCTTCGGCCGGATACAGGTGCAGGCACAGCCGAAATCAGAGCGCTTTTTTTTAGGTCGGTCGCATCATTGTGCGCTATGGGGGGGTGGGTTTGTCAATGTTGCGAAATATTACAAAGTCCTTTAGATAAAAAAAAGGTTTACCAAATAATCAGCTTTTCAGGGATTTTTTTGTTACATATCTTTATGTGTTGGGGGGTTTATGAGGAATTAGCCAGCAAGTTAAGGAAATCCCCAATTCCGCAGCAAGATGCTACCGTGCCGTTAATTTCTGTGGAAAACTTTGTCGGATCTGTGGAAAACCTCAGACTTGCCTGTGGAAACGCTGTGGAATGTTTAGGGAAAAGTCAGGGAAAAAATAAGAATTGCAAAGGGCATGGGGCATGAGGCATGGGGCATGGGGCATGGGGCATTGTTGACTGTTGACTGTTGACTGTTGACTGTTGATTAATGTTATTGGTTATTTGTTATTAGCCACTGCAAAGGATTAACCACTGACAACTGACAACTGACAACTGACAACAGTCAACTGACTAAGTGCCACTCTGCTGCTTTTTGGCGGATGGTTGCCAATTCTGCCGGCGGCATTTTGTCGAGATTGGCTAAGATAAAGCTCATGCGACCGATCGACTGAAGTTTTTCCCGGTGGCGCGCTAGGAAATCCCAGTAGAAGAAGTTGAAGGGACAGGCATTTTCGCCCGATCGCACAGTGCGATCGAATTTGCACCCCCGACAATAATCGCTCATTTTATTGATGTAATTGGCAGAAGCAGCATAGGGCTTCGAGGCCAACACACCGCCGTCAGCAAACAAACCCATGCCCAGCACATTAGTCTGCATTACCCAGTCGTAGGCATCCACAAACGCACTGTGGAACCATTTTTCTAGCTCCTGGGGCGAGATTCCCGCAATTAGACCAAAATTGCTCAAAATCATCAACCGCTGGATATGGTGCGCGTAACCGCTGCCTTCGACTTGAGTTAAAACTTGGCGCAAACAGTTCATATCTGTTTTACTAGCGTCCCAAAAAAACTCCGGCAGCGGCTGAGTGTGGTTGAACCAATTCTTTTCAAAATAATCAGCATCCACGTAAAAATACACACCGCGAATGTATTCTCGCCAGCCCAGAATTTGGCGGATAAAACCTTCGACGCCGTTTAAATTTAAGTTTTTTTCGAGGTAGGCTGTTTCGGCGGCTTGAATAACTTCTAAAGGATGAAGTAATCCAATATTGAGATACGGAGAAATTAGGGAATGCCACATTGTTTCCTCCCCCGTTACCATCGCGTCTTGATAAGGGCCAAAAGCGGGGAGACACTGTTGGATGAAATTATCTAATACTTGCAGTGCTTGCTCTCGTGTAACCGCCCAGCGAAAAGGTTCAATGTTTCCGTAAGTTGGGAAAGATAGAGATTTAACTTGTGCGATAACTTCTTGAGTTATGGCGTCCGGTTCAAACCAGAGAGGTTTCGGGGTATCCAGTTTTCCTTTGGGTGGCTGACGATTTTCTTTGTCAAAATTCCACTTCCCTCCCACAGGTTTATTGCTGCTATCCATTAAAACTTGAAAACGCTGGCGGCTGGCTCGATAGAAGTCTTCCATTAACAAACGTTTGCGGCTTGAAGCCCAATCTTTGAATTCTGTTTGTGTCCAGAGGAATTGATTGTTGGGAATTATGGTTATTGGACAGGGGAGTTGCAAGTTTTGAACGAGCTGTAAAAAAGGTCGATCGTTCGGAGCCATTACCCGCACTTCGGTGATGTTGTGAGCTTGTATCCAAGCTTTTAGAGGTGCTTCAAAGTCCTCCGATTTTGTGTAAGTAACTTGCCATCCACTGCCGCGCAATTCTTTAGCGAAGTGCCGCATGGCCGACCAAATTAATACTAATTTTTGTTGGTGGTAGCGCCGCTGTTGAACGTGCTGCCAAGATTCAATTAAAATTATCGGTAGGGAGGGTTTATCATCTGTGCGGTTGAGAGCAGCTTGGTTCTCCCACAGTTGATCGCCTAAGATCCAAACGCCAACAGTCATTTTACTTGTTTTTTAGTGAAACTTATTTTTTACTTTTTATGATGCCTGGTGGTCTAGTCAAGAAACTTAATTTATTGACAACTCACAACTCATAAGTTTTCAGGACAACCTGAAAACTTACTAGAGCATAACATTGATTTCCAAAGATAGGGACACCGACCAGCAAATTTAAATTTTATGTCCGTGTATCCTTCAGATGTTAATAACTTGGTCAGCGTATCTACTGAAAAAAATTTAATGTGACCGTTATCCCAAAGCACGGTAAAATGTTGATCTAGTTTGCCAGAAATCGCTAAGACTAGATTTTTAAAATAGCCGTGATATGGTGTGGAAATAATTAATCTTCCTCCCGGATTGAGGCAGTTTTTTGCAGTTTTGGCTAGTTCTTTTGGATAAAGCAAGTGTTCGATTACTTCAATAGCTAAGACAACATCAAATGAGTTCAGAATATCGATATCTGGGAGGTCGTAAATATCTGCTTGGATAAACTGACAATCGGGGAAACTTTGACGGGAGATGGCAATTCCGGCCGCTGAAGTGTCAACGCCGACAACTTCGCAGCCGTGCTCTGCGATAACGTGACTGAGGCTGCCATTGCCGCAGCCGAGATCCAAAACTCGGAGTTTTGTCTTGCTGGTATGCTGAAGTGTCGCCAGCATTTCTAAAAGGGGAGATATCAAATATGCGTGATGATATCTCGGACGGTTGTTTGTGTAATAATACGTATAATTGGTAAAGTTTTTTTTCATCGATTAAGCTATGGAGATTATTGCCGAGACCGCGAATTTACCGAGCGTGGGTCCACTGTTGGGGCCAAGGTTCCCCACATTACGGTTGTCAGAGTCGATCGGCAGCTCGATCGTCTCATTCTTTTTGTTTGACAGGTGAATTATTTTCACTGAATCAATCGGATGGCAAAACAAATCTTTGACAGGGTGCCAAATCTCACATCGCCCATCTCTGGCCAACCTCTCGAAGGCATTGGGAAAGAAAAAGTCCGATCGAACAAGAATGATCTCTGTACACTAGCCGGAAACCGAACTTTTTGCCTGTTAATTGGGGGCGAGTGCATCTATGCGATTCTAGCTTCAAGCAACGGCGGTATGTCCACCCGACGCTTTTTGCAGCCTGAAAAAATGGCACCTGGGCGATGGGATGCCAGTCGTTCCGAGAATTGAGAAGGGAAGTGTGACCGAAATCACAGGCATTTGCGAAACAAATTGCTGAGCATCTTTGGCCCCACACACTTAGAATCGAGATTATTACAGTGGCTTCTATAATTGTGTTTAAATGTTGTTCGGAAGCTGTGTTGTCCAGTCAGCAGAGCCCCCTAGACAGATTCATGCTTTCGGTCTGGTTTATTTCACTTTAATGGTCGCTGTTGGGTGTTGCACCTTAATTTAGATATTTCCTATGGTTAAGTTAGGTCAATCCTCCTTTCGCCGTATTTTACTGTCGCGGATTTTGTTGCTCAGCGTACCTGTTCTACTGGTGGGGGAGTATGTTACCTATCGCAAGGCACGCTCGACGCTTCTGGAAACTGCTCGTCAAAACTTGACAGAAAGTGCAGTCAGAAAAGCAGACACTATTGAACAGTGGGCGAAATCGCTGAAGTCGAATCTGATCGGCGCTTCGGAAAGCTCGATGTTGCAGTCGGTAGATCCGAAGGATTATCAAAAGTTTATTGCCCAATTAGGGCAGCGGTTGCCAGCGCAGGTTGATTGCTTGCAATTGACTAATTTAAAGACAAATCAAGTGATAGCAAGCACTTGCGGGCAGCAGCCGATTCAGTCGTTGCCGACAAAATTTTGGCCACCCGTACAGCAGCAGCAAACGCTGCTGGACGACAAGAGCGTTTACATCAGTCTGTCCTTACCTCCGCAGCGACAGGGGACAGCAAACGATCAGAAGGCGGCTTTGGGGGCTGAGGATTTTCCCGATGCGGGTAAAGAAGGCTCCGATAGCCAAGCGAGTTTGGTGTTGAGCGCTCCTGTTTACATTCGTCGGGGCAATACCCTGCAGTTGAGTTATGCTTTGAGTCTGCAGTCGGCATTGCCTGTCCAAACCAGCGCTCCCAAGGGATCTTTAGCTGGCTATACGGTGGCGATCGACCAAGATGGGACGATTTTGGCGCACCCGAATATCAATCGCGTGGGCCGCAATATTGACCAAGAGGCAGATGCCGCTCGACTAAAAAGTATTGTCAGAAGGGCGATCGCCGGCGGAACAGCTTTTCTCCACCTATTTTCCTTTGAAAGAAATGGTGTAGAGTTGCTAGCAGGATACGCCGCTATCCCGAGTCCTTCAACTACACAGGAGAACAGCAAGTGGATTATTTTAGCTGTCTCTCGTTTAGATTACGCTCTGTCGGGTTTGGAAGAAATTCAGCAAGTTTTATTTAATTTAATTGTAGGTTTGGTTGCTGCTAGTATCATCGCCACTTTATATCTGTCTCGCGACTTGGCGCGTCCTGTGGAAAAACTGAGAGACTACGCGATGAAAGTAGATACAGAAGCGTCGCAGACAGTGCCCCAAGATTTCCAAATTAGGGAATTCAATCAACTATCAGAAGCACTCAACAGCATGGTGCAGCGCCTTAGATCCTGGGCAAAAGAATTGGAAGTCGCCACCAAAGAAGCGCAAGTTGCCAATCAATTAAAAAATGAATTTTTGGGGAATATTTCTCACGAATTGAGAACGCCGCTCAACGGAATTATTGGTTTTATTCAAATTGTGCGGGACGGCTACTGCGATGACCGAGATGAAGAAATGGAATTTTTACAGCGGGCCCACGACTCGTCAATGCAATTGCTCAATATTATTAATGATATTTTGGACATTGCTAAAATAGAATCCGGCACGTTCTCCATGATGTTAGAAGTAGTTGATATTACTCAGGTACTTGAAGACGCGATTGATTTGCAAGCGAGTCCAATCGAGGAAAAAGGCTTGAAGTTAAGTTTGCCAGCTCCTCACGATCCGATTATTGTTCATGCCGATCCGGAGAAGCTAAAACAGGTGTTTTTAAATGTTTTGAGCAATGCGGTTAAGTTTACAGAGTCGGGCAGCATTAATATATCTGTGCGACTAGAGTCGAGAACTAATTCTGGTAGTTTTAACGGCAGTGCTGAAAGTACGACGGGCCCCAGCGGTCAAAGCGATTGGGTGGTGGTGACAATTAAAGATACGGGAATTGGTATCGATCCCGAGCACCAGCAGAAATTGTTTCAACCTTTTGTGATGGCTGATGGTTCTACAACTCGCAAGTTTGGCGGTAACGGTTTGGGCTTGGCTATCTCGCGAAGGATAATGGAATCTATGAGCGGAAGCATTACCCTGCACAGCGCGGGCGTGAATCAAGGTACTACGGTGATGATTTCTTTGCCTGTCAATCAGCAGTCAAGTTTTTATTTTCACAGCCCCGACTTAGTAACGGAAAAGGGAAGTTTTAAAAATTGAGGAGTGATGTTCCCCATCTAAAATCTCAAATCTAAAATGGTATTAGGGGCTGTCCGCCGAGTTCGAGGGATTTGCTCAAAGTGCTGAGAATGCGGATTAATTCGACGGAGGCGGTGCCCGAAGAGGTAAGACAGGGGGTATTTGTTTGCACGGAATTGAGGAAGCGATCGCACACTCGCCTCAGCGGTTCTACTTGTTCTAAACTCAACACTTCGCGGTGTCTGAGGCTCTTTGGCTGCGGCGCGATCGCACTTTCAAAAGAGTTATTCTCTTCGCCTCCCCAATCTGGATTCCCACGCTGCACAATCAGGGGAGTTTCTGGCGACATTTCGTCAAAAATCAAGGTTCCCAAACTGCCAACAACTGTTAAGCGCCGTTGTTTGTCGGGATTTAGCCAGCACAGGTGAATAAATGCTTGAAATCCGTCGGGATAGGTGAGCGTTACCCAAACTAAATCTGCTAGTTTTTCTGCAGGATTAGTAGTCAGCAGTGAAGGAGAAAATTGATTTTCAATTTCTGCTGCTTCTTGATTTATTCCTTCTTCCCTATTTCTTCTTCCTTCTTCCTTCTTTTTGACATCCATTACATCCGTTACATCCGTTACATCCGTTACAGAATCCGTTGCCGAACTTCCCTCTTCCTTCGGAAAAACAGTGCCGATCGCCCTTACTTCAATTGGCGTTTGTTCCAACCAAGTATTGAAAATAGCGATATCGTGAATAGCCAAGTCCCAAAGGGCATCAACGTCATGGCGCACCGGTTCAAAATGGGTGCGCTGGGCGTAACCGTAGCGCAATTTTCCAAGTTGATGCTGTTGAATAATTCTTTGGCCTCGATCGACTGCTGGATGAAACAGATAAGTGTGGTCAACGAAGAGTTGCCGCTGTTGTTTTTCGGCTAATTGACAGAGTTCTATTGCTTCAGTCAGGTTGAGGGCGAGGGGTTTTTCTGCTAAGACGTGGTAGCCTTGTTTCAGCGCTGCGGCTGCGAGGGTGTAGTGTGTGGAAGCTGGAGTGGCGATCGCCACAGCTTGCAGTCCCGGCAAGGCTTGCACTTGAGACCAATCGGTAGCTAGAATCACCGAGGCATCAAGATTAAACTGTTTTTGAACGGCAGCCAATGAATCTCGATTCGGGTCTACCACCGCTAAAACTTGGCTGTTGGGATGTTCGAGAAAGTTGCGAATTAGGTTAACTCCCCAGCGGCCTGCACCCAATACAGCTATTCCGATTTTCATTAATTATAAGTTCAAAAATCGCACAGCAATTTTAGCATATTTTGTTATTATTATCTATGTTTTAACTCAAAAAAATCACTGTTGACTGTTGACTGTTTGCAGTAGTTATTGGTTATTGGTTATTGGTTATTGGTATCAGCTAAGGAATGAGAATTAAATAACTTCCACTCTTGAAAGTGGGATGGGCGGGACGCCCATCCTTTTTGGACGGGCTATAAGAGCCCATCCCACAATAACAATTAAAATTGTAAGTTATTTAATTCGCGCTCCTAACAAATAACCAATAACTGATAACACCAGTCAACAGTCAACAGTCAACTGACTACTCACTACCAACTAATTTATTGAAAGCTGCCTGAGCCGCTGCTTGTTCGGCCGCTTTGATCGATCGACCTTTTCCCTCTGCTACCAACTTTCCCTGAATGAGAACTTCTGCGGTAAAACGATCCTCTCCGCCCTGCACTGTCCCAGTTTCTTGCACGCTATATTTAGGCAAAGTTTTGTATTTGCCTTGAGTCAACTCTTGGAGAGCAGCTTTGTAGTTTTGGCGAGCCGGATCGCTGCGGATTTCCGCCGCTAAGCGTTGAAAGTGAGAATCTAGCCAAGGGCGAATTAATTCTAAGCTTTGGGTACTCAAATAAAGCGCAGCCAGTACCGCTTCCAAAGCATCGGCCAGCCGGGGCTCAGCGCCTGTTTTGTCTGCAGCGGCGCTGCTGGAAACAATTAAATAGCGATCGAACCCGTAACTTTCAGCGATTTTAGCAAGAATGCGATCGCTCACCAAGATCGATCGAATCGCAGCAAATTCTCCCACTGTACAGTCAGGATAAATCTCAAACAACAATTCCGACGCAGCCAGCCGCACTACTGCATCCCCGACAAACTCTAGTTGCTCGTAATTCGCCTTAGCTGACGCGCTCGCATGAGTCAAAGCTAAATCGACGAGATGCCATTTTATCGAAGCATTCTTCGTCAGTCCCAATTTTTCAATTAATGTTTCAAGTTGCTTTTGGCGACCCGGATAAATCATACCATTTTAGATTTTAGATTTTAGATTTTAGATTTTAGATTTTAGATTTTAGAAGTGGGAATCACGGATGACTATCCGGGTTTGGAGCTTTTCAAAAGTTGCATTATTTTTTTTAACAGGTATCAGATTCATATTAATAAAAAAAATTTAGTTGAAAGACTAAATATTCCTCCGGGTGCTTATGGTGCACCTTACCCAAAATCTTCCTCCGGGTGTGCAGTGCACACCTTTCCCAACATAAAACAGGTCGAAAAGATTTGTTGACCTGATTCCCAAGCGGTAGTTTTAATTAAATGGGGGGAGGAAAAAGTCGGACATAAGCCGGGTTCTGTTCTCTCAACTGCAAGCAGTTTTCGAGGGCAGTTATCTATCTGGGACGCCTGTTACCAGACGCCTCAAGCGGTACCAAAAAACGGAACTGGTAAAAAACCAACCATAGTCCCTCCGACCTTGCTCCCAACTGGGGTTTACCGAGCCAGCACCTCTCGATGCTGCTGGTGCGCTCTTACCGCACCTTTGCACCCTTACCAAATTAGTTGTTGCTTCCCAGTCAAAAATCCTCAGTTACTTACTAATGGCCAATGACTGCTGACTAATGACTAATTGGCGGTATCTTTCTGTGGCACTATCCTCACGATCGCTCGCACTGGGCGTTACCCAGCAAGTTTGGTTTTTCGGGAGCCCGGACTTTCCTCAGACAAGCTTTCGCTAATCCGCAACCGCCTGCGCCTACTTTTTCCCCAGATTTATTGTACGCGATCGTTCGTCAATCTATTTGGGATTTGAGATTGAATATTTTAAATTGTCGCCCACTTAACTTGGACATTTGTGTTTACTCTCACATCTGGCACTATTGTCAATAAGCTTTTTATGAACAGGCTTTCCGGCCTGTTCCACAAGAGATGAATTTTATTGTGGAACAGGCCGGAAAGCCTGTTCTTGACAATGGTGCAACATTTGTGTTTATTCAAACTCTTGTACGGTGGGCCCGAAAGCCCGCCCAACAATTACAGCATATTCCAGGTTTGTGAAGTACACCTCAGAAACCGGGTTTCTTTACAGTTCTAGCCTTTAAACTGATTCTGTTCAAGAAACCCGGTTTCTCTGTACTACACATATATGGAATATGCTGTAAATTTCCCTGCAACTCCCTTAAAATCACTCACGGATGAATCAGGGGGCACAAAAGTTGGCAATTATCATCCAAGGATTTATCGCACGGATTCAACTAGGGGCAGGAAACCTTTTCACCTAACAGGATTTTGAATTCTTCAATCTTTAATACCCAATCTCAAATCTTCAATTCGGTTACTTTAATGAGTCATCTTTGATAGTAGAAAAATTATCAAACCAGCCGCGACGCCAGAAAAAGTAAACTAAACCAGATGCGATTCCTACCATAACAGCCCAACACAGCGGATAGCCAAAATACCAATTCAGCTCCGGCATATTCAAGGGCGATTTCTCTGTATTGAAATTCATCCCGTATACTCCCGCCACAAAAGTTAGAGGAATAAATATACTCGAAATTACCGTCAGCAATTTCATGATTTCATTCATTTTATTACCAACCGAAGACAAGTAAACATCCATCAAACCAGAAGACAACTCTCGATAGGTTTCCACCATATCCATCACCTGCACCGTGTGATCGTAACAGTCCCGCAGGTAAATTCGCACCTCTGGACTAATCAAATCACTACTATCTCGAATCAAAACATTAATTGCATCCCGCTGCGGCCAAATGGCGCGGCGCAGCGTCAGCAATTCTCGCCGGATTTTATAGATTTTTTCCAGGGTTTTGCGGGTGGGGTTCACCACCACTTCATCCTCTAATTCTTCAATGCGCTCTCCGTAAACTTCTAATACAGGGAAGAATCCATCTATAATCGAATCTAACAGAGTATAAGCCAGATAATCTGCGCCGTGTTTGCGAATCATTCCTTGTCCTTTACGAATGCGATCGCGCACTGGTTCAAAACAATCATAGTCCGGTTCTTCCTGAACAGTTAGCAGGTAATGCTTGCCCAAAATAAAACTTACTTGTTCTTTATGAAAAGTATCTGATTCTGGATGCAGCATCACCATCCAAGCAATGATTAAAAGATGTTCTTCATAGTCTACTACTTTCGGTCGCTGGGGAACATTAACTACATCTTCCTGAGCCATTACGTGCAAATTAAATACTTCGGCCATTTGCCGCCAAGTTTCTTTGTTTCCTAATCCCAACATATCAACCCAAGAAACAGATGCTGTATCTAAATACGCAGCCGCTTTTTGAGGATTTGCCAAGTGGGCGCGAGTAGCTGCTGTGTCGCAATAGTCAATTAATACAATCTCCGGAGGCGGCGCATCGGGTTCTAAGTCGAGAGTTCCCGGCGGAGCCCCCTGATCGTCATAAAAATAGTCAACATAGGAATCATCATCATTATCTTCTTCTTCTTTAATTTGTTTGGCAACGGCACTAGAAGTATGTATGTTTTTGTATACCATGCTAATATTCCTGACTTTTAGAACCTTTAATTAGATTATCATTTTTCTGGTGCAACTACCAATTACCAATGACTAATTACCTCTGCCGAATTGGAATCTCGATCGCAAATTCAGTTCCCTCTCCAGGCGCGGAAATGCAATGCAGCGTCCCTCCGTGTCTTTCCACCACAATCTGATAGGAGATAGACAGTCCCAAACCTGTACCTTTGCCTACTGGTTTAGTAGTAAAAAACGGGTCAAATACCCGACACTTAACAGGCTCTGCCATGCCATACCCGTTATCTGAAATTACGATCGCCACCCGATTGTTCTCCAGCAACTCCGTGCGAATCCGAATCCACGGCAATGCCGCGCAACTTAAAGGTAAACTAGGAAAATCTTGCCGCTCCTCTTCCGAATAACTAGACAATTCCAACTTCCGCTGCCTGACATCTGCTAAAGCATCAACAGCATTATTTAAAATATTCATAAACACTTGATTTAACTGTCCCACGTAGCACTGTATCTGCGGCAGTTTCCCATATTCTTTAACTATTTGAATAGGACGATTTCTACCATTTTCTTTAATCTTGTGTTGCAAAATCAACAGAGCACTGTCTATTCCTTCGTGAATATTAACACGCTTAAGATCGGATTCTTCCAGGCGCGAAAAGTTACGCAAAGACAGAACTATTTGGCGAATTCTATCTGCTCCGGTTTGAATTGAGCTCAGCAGGTGCGGGAAATCCTCTTTCATGAATTCCAGTTCTATTTCTTCTGCCAATTCTTGGATAACCGCCACAGGTTCCGGGTAGTGTGCTTGGTACAAACTGCACAGTTGCAGCAAGTTTTTGGCATACTCACTAGCGTAAGTGATATTACCGTAAATAAAACTAACAGGATTATTGATTTCGTGAGCAATTCCCGCCACTAGCTGTCCCAAACCAGACATTTTTTCCGCTTGAATTAGTTGAGCTTGAGTCCGGCCTAATTGTTTCAATGTTTGCTCTAGCTGGCGATTTTTATGTTTTAATTGAGCTTCGGCTTGTTTGCGCTTGGTAATATTGCGAGCTAGAATAATAATCTGATCTGAATTAAACGGCAACAGTCGGGCTTCATAAGTTGTTTCTCCTTCCGACATGGAAAGCGAATATTCTATATCGATGGAATTTCTTGTTTCGGAAACTTCAAAGATTGCTTGGGTAAATTGGCAGGCGACATTGTGTGGCAATATGTCTGTCATTCGTTGACCAATAAAATGTTCGGGAGGCACGTATAAAACCGAGGAAGTTCCTGACAAATAATCCACGATTTTACCGTCAGCATCTAGTCGAAAATACAAATCAGGTAAAGCGCGAAAAACAGCTTCTAACTCTAAAGTTTTTTGGCGCAATGCTTCCTCTGCGTAGTACCGATCGCTAATATCAAAAATCACCCCGTCCAAATAGCAAACGTTTCCCTCTGCGTCGAACACAGGAGAACCCTTATCCCAAACCCATTTAACCGTGCCGTCTGCTGCGAGCAAGCGGTATTCCAAGTTATAAGACTCTTTGTTTTCTATGCCTTGCCGAATAGTTTCTTCTACTTTTGCCAAATCTTCCGGGTAAATAATACTAGCAAAAGTCCGGCTTCTCCTGTCCAAAACCCAAATAAAATCTGCCGCATGGTAGCCAGTTAATAAGTAAACGGCATCGCTAATAAAATTAGTCGAAAAATCGCACTTCCAGCGATAAACCACTCCGGGAATATTAGCTACCAAAGACCTAAATCTTGATTCACTTCTACGCAAAGCTGCTTCCGATTCATGTCTTTCTGTAATATCGTGAGCGAAAGCTAGCACTGCAAATACATTGCCTTCAGCGTCGCGCAGGGGAAGTTTTTGGGTGTCCAAAATATGTACTGAACCGTCTGCAACAGTAGCCATATCGCAGGGATTGTGGATAATTTCGCCTGCCAGTACAGCAGAGTCGTCTGTGCGGAATCCTCGGATATTTTTGGCAGAATTTCCAAACACTAGCTCTACTGAAAACCCTAAGTCTAAATCAGATTTGCTAAGGATTTCTTCGACTGTTTTACCAATCGATCGAGCGAAACTATTGTTGACCAAAATATAGCAAAAATTTTTGTCTTTGGCAAAAATCCAGTCGCTGGTTTTGTCTATAACTGTACGCAGGAATTGTTCGGAACGTTCGGTTTTTTCCAAAGCTACCTGCAGTTCTAGTTCTAGGCGCTTGCGAGCAGTAATGTTTTCAAAAGCAACACCGACGCAGTTGTTGGGTAATGGAAAAGCTTTAATAGAAAAAGCGCGAGTTATTCGACCCCCTTCATCGCAGTCAATATCTTCAAGTTCTACGGCTTTCTGGGTGCGAATTACCGAAGCAAATGCTTGGGGAATGTTTTTCGATCGCAGGTGGGGAAAAATCTCGTCGATTGTCATTCCCAAAACATCAGCCATTTCTAATCCGGTAAATAGGGTAGCTGCAGGATTGGAGGCGATCGCCCTGAGAGTGCTATCATCGTCTATATTTTCTAAATGGTAGACGTACAAACCAATTTGCATATTCTCCACAATTTGGTCGTAGAGGCGCACGCTTTCGTCTACCTGCCTGCGTTCGGTAATATCTTCAGTAATCCCCAAAACGTACTGAGGACGGCCTGCGGCGTCGAGAATTGGCACTTTGCGGGTGTGCAGTATTCTCATACCTTTGTGGCGAGTTTGGATCGGCTCTTCGGCTATGTCTTTAACATTAGATTGGTTGCGATCGCCTGTCAATATTTCCCTGTCTTGAGCAGTAAAAACATCAGCTTGTTCTTTGGGGTAAATATCGTAGTCATTTTTGCCGATCGCCTCATCAGAGGTAACACCTGCGATCGTTTCTCCCGCTTTATTCCACAGCACAAATTTCAGCGAAGAAGCATCTTTAGCAAAAACTCCCACCGGCAGATTTTCTACTACGGAATTGAGGAACCCTCTCGCTGATTGTAATTCAGCTTCGGCACGCTTGCGTTCGATGCCTAAAGCGATGACATCAGCAACCGATGCTAAAGTTTCCTGAAAAGGTGCACTCAGCGGCTGGCGGCTGATAATTACCATGACTCCCACCAGCCGTTCTTCGACTATCAAAGGGTAGCCGGCGAAGGTTATAATTTGGTTGGGAATTTGGCAATTTGTCGGCTTTTGACTGGTGTTGATAATGGCTACTTCGGACTTTTGCGCCTCTGTTGCTTTCGGGGATTCTTCCTCTGGGAGTCCAAAATTGTTCAGTTCAAATCCGCAGTCAAACTCTGGTTTTTGCTGTTTGGCGATCGAGTTAACCTTACTTTCAATAAAGCTAGCGCGATCGTCTGTGCGGCTGTATATTCCCGATACTGCTTGCAATTGGCAAACATTATGTTGAGTGTTGAAAGTCCAAATTTCCGCCGAAGTGACATCGAGATTTCGCACCAGTGCCTCGCAGCATGGAAGCAGGATATCTTGAGGGTGTCTGGTGAGGGCAATACCCACATCGGCTACCATTGCTGTGAGGCGAGAAGCTTGGGCTTTTTCTGCTTCCAACCGTTTGCGATCGGTGATATCTTCCACCAAAGAAAGCACAGTAAAAGTGTCGCCGCTGCGAATAATCGAGTTGAACCAGCGACACCAAATTACCTGTCCGCTTTTAGTATAGTTGCGGTTAATTGAAGTATTGCCGTTGCCAGTGGCTAGTTCAAGCTCGATCGC
Source organism: Microcoleus sp. AT8-B5 (assembly GCF_036705565.1). Taxonomy (NCBI): domain Bacteria; kingdom Bacillati; phylum Cyanobacteriota; class Cyanophyceae; order Oscillatoriales; family Microcoleaceae; genus Microcoleus; species Microcoleus sp. AT8-B5. Next base: position 34,476 of record NZ_JAUBUY010000038.1, on the reverse strand, counting down.
GCTTACAGTCTCTCTATCTTCCTCGCAAACCAAATCTAAATCGCCGAACTGCTTGCCCATCATATCATCGGATGTCCAGCCAAAGATTTCTTCGGCGCGTTTCGACCATTGAACTATCCGAAAATCTTCATCCCAGCCTACCATTGCCAGGGGACTGTTAGCTGCATTCAACCACAGTAAATGGTTCGATCGGCGCAACTGTTGAGTTTTCTGCTGCTGCCAGCGGTAATGCCTGGTGATATCTCTACCGACGCCCAAAACCCGCATCTGCTTGCTAGAGGCATCCACCGCTGGCGTGTAAGCAGTTTCGTAAATTTTAATCCCGCCGTCTGCCGTCGTCACCTCATGAATTGCCAGCCGTTTTTCCCCGGTAATAAATACTTGTTGCAGGCAAGAATCAATCTGCGAGATTATATTTTTAACAGCAGCATTATTGGGATATAATTTTAATAATTCCTGATTAGTTTTGTTGACTATTTCAGCCGGATCCAATCCCATCCAAGCAGCAGCGACTGGATTTATCGATAGGTACTTTTGCTGTCGATCGCACTCTAGGAAAGCATCAACAGAGTTAGAGAAAAAAGACTGAAACGAGTTGATAACTTCCTGCATGGGTATTTTTTCATGAGAAAAGCTTAGTATTATGGAAACCTCGTGTCTTTAGGCTCATATGTTGCACCATTTTCAATAAGCTTTTATGAGCGGGCAGGATGCCAAACCCACAAGAAATTAAATCTTTGTGGAACAAGCCGGAAAGCCTGTTAAGCGAGAATGGTGCAAGATGTGAGTAGACCGATCGAGGTAGCACTCATCAGGCAGTTTTAACCGCCTTGAATATTGATTATTACTACACAGGGCTACTTGGTCACTTGGTACTTTTGCGATCTACTTTCCACGGAACAATTACCGTTTCAAATATTTCACCCGCTATCTCATAGCAGCTTGAGCTACACCCATATTTTTGATAACCTAATCAGTTAAGACGATAGCTGGTCAACTATGTCTTTTGATTAGGGCATAAAGCCCCATCTCTTCCGAGCGGGGTGCTGACTTGCTTAAGCTCTCCAATTTTCCTAAAGTTAGTTTAACCCAGTCAAATCTTTTTGGACACTGTACTGCTGCGTTTCCCGGTGCAATTTTCGGCGCTGTTCCCTATAATACAAAAATTTTAAACAAATAGTATTTTTGGGAATATAGCTTAATTAAAGCAGATGCTCTTTTTTTAAAGCAGACCCAGCGGATACAAAAGCGAGATGGAGAGACGGGGAGACGGGGAGACGGGCAGAGGTTAATCCACAACCTGCGAGAAAAATGCTTAAGAAATGCCCGACAGCTTACCGATTCCCAATTCCCAATTCCCGATTCCCAATTCCCGATTCCCAATTCCCAATTCGCTAATCTGAAAGCGGTTTGGCAGTACGCGAGGCAAAGAACGCAAGCCGTGCAAAGCCATGTAACATAAAGATTGCGATATTTTTCTATGTAATATGGAACTATTAGATACCTTGATTGTGGGTGCAGGTATTAGCGGTTTGAGTTTGGCGCACGCACTTCACAAGGAAGCAACGAGTCCATCCTCGCTGAAGATTTTAGTCGCTGAGAGTCAGGGACGTGTGGGCGGGAACATCACCACTGTGACAGCGGGGGGGTTTCTCTGGGAGGAGGGCCCGAACAGTTTTTCGCCGACGCCAGAATTGATGAAGTTGGCTGTGGATGTGGGATTGAAGCAGGAGTTGATTTTTGCCGATCGCAAATTGCCTCGTTTTGTGTATTGGCAAAAAAAGCTGCAACCGGTGCCGATGACTCCACCGGCGATGATTCAGTCTCAGTTACTGAGTTTTCCGGGGAAACTGCGGGCGTTGTTCGGGGCTTTGGGGTTTGTCGCGCCGGCAATGGGCGCTGGACTTTCGCAGCAGGGTAACGAGGAAACTGTTTCTCAATTTTTCCGCCGTCATCTGGGGACGGAAGTGATGCAGCGGTTGGTGGAACCTTTTGTTTCTGGGGTTTATGCGGGCGATCCGCAACAACTTAGCGCAGCGGCGGCTTTTGGCCGGGTAGCAAAGATGGCCGATCTGGGTGGCGGGCTGGTGGCGGGGGCGCTGCTTTCTGCTAGGAAAAGACCCCCCCAACCCCCCCTTACCAAGGGGGGGCTAAAGACTGTTGCAGACCCGAATGTTCCTAAAACTAGGCCGGGGGAGTTGGGTTCGTTTAAACAGGGGTTGAAAGCTTTGCCAGAGGCGATCGCTGCTGAATTGGGCGATCGACTGAAACTCAACTGGCATCTGACTCGCCTCGATCGTACAGAACGCGAAACTTACATTGCTGTATTCTCGACGCCCGACGGACAGCAGGAAGTTGAGGCGCGTACCGTGGTTTTGACAACGCCCGCTTACGTTACAGCCGATTTGTTGCAGCCTCTGCAACCGGAAGTTAGCAGCGCTTTACAAGCTTTTACTTATCCTACGGTTGCCTGCGTGGTATTAGCATATCCGCATTCGGATGTCAAGGGTAAATTAGTAGGTTTTGGAAATTTAATTCCGAGGGGGCAGGGAATTCGCACTCTGGGGACGATTTGGACATCAAGTTTATTTGCCGATCGCACGCCTGCAGGCTGGCACACTCTCACCAGTTTCATCGGCGGGGCAACAGACTCGGAAATTGGCAATCTCGACTCAGAAGAAATCGTTCGGGAGGTGCACCGAGATTTGTCTCGGATTTTGCTGAAACCAGATGTGCCACAGCCAAAAGTTTTAGCGGTGAATGTGTGGAAGCGGGCGATTCCTCAGTACAATTTGGGGCATTTCGATCGCCTGCAACAAATCGATGAGGGCTTAAAATCTTTGCCGGGGGTGTATTTGTGCAGTAACTACGTTGGCGGCGTGGCTTTGGGAGATTGCGTGCGAAGGGGTTTTGAGCGTGCACGAGAAGTGGGCGAGTATTTGCAGAAAAAACAATCAGATACTCGATCGATCTGAATTCTTGTGTGGGGAGGGCGGGTTTACAAATATCGAGGATGTGAATCAGAGATATTGGTGAACCCGCCCCTATACTGCCTTCTGCCTGGTGTGCCGACGGACGTGCCGGCGAATGCTACTAGGTTGTTGGCTCAAACTTGTAACCCACCCCCCTGACGGTTTGAATCATCGGCATTTGATTGGGATCTAGTTCAATTTTGCGGCGAATTTGACCGATATGAACATCCACCACGCGATCGGCTCCTACATACTCGTAGTCCCACACTTCATGCAGCAATTCCGATCGCCTCCACACGCGACCGGGTTTGCTAGCCAAACAGTACAGCAGGTCGAATTCTAAAGCAGTCAAAGCAACTATCTGGCTGCCGAGAATTACCTCGCGGCGAACCGGATCTATTAGTAGCTCTCCAAAAGTAAGACTTTGTTGTTCCGCGGGAGTAACAATGCGTTTACGCTTCAAAATTGCTGCAACGCGAGCTCCAATCTCTACAAGACTAAAAGGTTTAGTAATGTAGTCGTCAGCACCTTCGGCAAACCCTTTCATTTTGTCAGCTTCATCGGTTCGGGCAGTCAGCATCAACACAAACACGCCCGTGCGTCTTTGCATTTCTTGACACAGTTTATAGCCAGTTGTATCAGGTAAATTTACATCTAGAACTACTAAGTCAGGATTGAGTTGCTCAAATAATTCCAGACCAGTCTGACCGTCCTCGCCAGACTCAACTTGATAACCTTGCTGGCTCAAAAAACGGTGAATTAAATTTCGGATTGCCGGGTCGTCATCAACCACAAGAATTTTTACAGGGGCCATGACCACAAGTTTGCTTGAAGAATTAGGCAAGAATATTCAGCCATAATAATAGAAAACTGGATACAAATCTCGAAAAAATTGAGCTTTTAATAGTTATAGCCATATTTATAACCTACGCAAGATTTCGGGCAATAAATCTCCGGGAACTTTGGATAAGGCTAAATTTTGGCCTGGCAGCCCACATTCACTATAGAAAGCTCTAATCGTTTTGACAATATAGCTCAATGCTGTTTGCCGGGAATCAGCAGCTTGGGAGTTTGCCGTGGCTTGCAGGTTGAGTTTATCCCCATATATTAACCCTTTGTCATTGAGATATTGTCCCCATTCGGCGCACACTTGCAACTGGTGGTGCAGTGCTGCTTCTAGATGGCTTGTCTGTGCGACTTTGTTAGTGGCGAAATCTGGGTCGGTGGCTAGTTGATAGTGGGCTAGTCCGAGATTGTTGCGGGCGGCCAAGGCGTCAAAGGTGAGTTGGGTTCGATCGAGCTTTCCGGCGATATCCAAGGCGGCTTCGTAGGCGGTAATCGCCTGCTGCAATGATTCCGTCCGCGCCTGTTTCTGCTGAAACTGGTTCGCCAAATGCCAATAAGCGGTACCGAGATTGTTGTAGGTGGCTGCTGCTGCTGCGGGTACTAATTCTCTGGTGCGGTATTTCAAGGCTTCGCGGTAGGCGGAAATCGCCCTGACTAGCAGGGGTTCTGAGGGTTGGTGCTGGGCGAGGTTCCAGCAGGCGGTACCGAGGTTGTTTTGCACTCCGGCATAGTTGAGGGGTTCTCGTTCGGGACTGTAACAGGAGAGGGCTTGGGTGTAAGCTGCGATCGCACTTTTGAGATATACGATCGGCTCACCATCTTGAGCTAAATTCCAGTATGCTGTCGCCAAATTATTCTGAGCTGCAGCGTACTGCTGGGGCTCCACGGCGGGATCGAGATCCAGCAGCGCTTGTTGGTAAGCTGCAACTGCGTGCTGCAAGTTCTCTGTCTTGTCTCGATAGCGAGCTAAATCTGCCGAGGCGATTCCCAAATTTTTGTTTAATCTAACGCGGGTTTGGGGTACGGTTTCGGCATCTGTTCGGTTCAAACCTTCAAGGTAGAGGGCGATGCTGCGTTCAAGGCTGGATACTGGATCTGAGGCGTTATGCTGCGTGCGATCGCGCGATAGCATCCAGTAGAGAGTGCCGAGATCGTTGAGCAGATCGGAAATTGGCGGTAGGCTGTGGGACTCCTGGGCGTACTGAGTTAAATTTTGTGTCAATTGGGCAATCAGCCGCGCGCATTCCTCAGTTAGTGGTTGATTTTGCTGCGACTTGCTGTCAACTTCGAGATACGCAATCACTTGTTCGATCGCACCAATGGCGATGGTCAGGTTTTGCTCTGAAATGTCTCCGCCCAGAATGCGATCGCGGTAGTAATTTCCCAAACCGTGATAAGCCAAAGCTAATGCTTCACAACAACACTGATGTTCTTGCAGCAGTTCGATGTATTGCAGGGTTTGCAGCGGCAGAAAATTCTCCTCTGATGCGGGATTATTTTCGGCTGCCAAATCCTCAGAAGCTGCTGCTAAAACCAAATCTGCCAGTTGGACGGATTTAGAATCTGGCGCTGGAGACGGGGGATAGGAAATTGGGGATTGTTCCTCATCTGCCAGTTGGACGGATTTAGAATCAGGGGCTGGAGACGGGGGATAGGAAATTGGGAATTGTTCGTCGGGAATTGGGGATTGTCCAGACAAAGAAGATATTAAAAGTTTGTTGCCAAAGTCTCCGCTGTCGCGCAGGTTTCGCAAGTCTCCTGAGTTTCCGAAGTCCTCAAAGTGCCCGAAGTCTTCCTTAGCTGGAGTTGGTTCGCCTTCAAACTCAAATACTCCGGTTCGCCAGTGCCAAAATTCTGGGGCCGATTGCTCGATCGAACTCAGCCAGGGGCGCGACACCCACAGCAACAGAGTAGACTCGCACATTTGCAGGTTTGCTTCGATGTCTCTCAAATAGCTCAGGAACGACCACTGCACGGCTGCTGACTGCCTTGTCAGGTGTTCTGCCCCGATAATTTGAAATCCCGGCAAAGGGCTGTAGCTGCCCCTGTTTTGGGGCGGTGGGTGTTGAGTCAGCCACGCGGCGATCGAACCCCAAGGATTTGGATCGCTCAAGTCGAGTTCCAAGCTGACAAATCGGGGGTAGTCGATCGGGGAGCGAGGATCGGAGCCTGCGCTCTCTGCGGCTAATTCTGTCTGCAAGCGGGCTGCCAGACAGTCTCGCAAGCACAAGTCGTCGCAGGCGGCAATAAAAATTTGACGGCGTAAATTGAGGTCGATCGCCTGTTTCAAGCGTTGGTAGATCAGCTTGTTCGAGCTAGAAACTTTTTGGGAAGGAATAGACATCAGGATCAGCCGATTTTAGATTTTAGATTTTAGATTTTGGATTGTAGATTTTAGATTGTAGAGTTGAAAGTTGAAATCTCGATCGCTCATAACTCACAACTTGCGCCCCGAAGGCAGTCAATCGATTTTAGATTTTAGATTTTAGATTTTAGATTGAAGCCTTGACTTGCGCGAGATAAATACGTTCGGCAAGTTTCTCGGATACAGGTTTTTTATTTCTGGACGGATGAATCACGTGGCGGGTATCCTGGATGCGGGAATTGTCAATCGCACCGGTGATGACTAAAGGATTGTAGATTTTCAATTGGCAATTTTATGTGAGTGACGAACCCGTGTTAGTATTTGCAACCCAAGTCCCTGAACCCAACAGCAGAGAGGAAAACACCAAATTTATGCTGGTCTTATTTAGCTTTCGGGCTCGCTCGGCACGCTTCAGGATTGTCGCAACTACCTGCTTTGTATTGAAACACAAAAACCATGTTTCCTTGGGAAAGGAAAACATGGTTTCTCGAAGGATTATTTAAAATTGCGATTTGAAGCAGCTTTGAGTCTCAGGCCAGTTTTCAGACGGAGGCAGCCACGTACACCAAACCGGCGACTAACATGGCTGCTGCAATACCCATGATGATGTAGTTGCGTTGCTGATTTTTGTTGGGAGGTACGGCTTCATACACCTTCGGCTCTTTAGCAAAGTTGTTCAGGCGTCCATCGTCATCTTTGATGTAAGGCATCAGTCACAATCCTTAATATTTTTGATGCTTACAACTCTACCAAAAAAGCGCCCAGGAAAATTCAGGAATTTATTTGGATGTGACGGTGCCTGTTTGGGGGGAAGAGGCGATCGCGTAATCTTTGATCGGCATTCTGCCTGCTAAGTACGCCATCCGCCCCGCTTCTGCTGCCATGGACATTGCTTTTGCCATTGCCGGGGAATTTTGGGCATTGGCGATCGCCGAATTAATCAACAGTGCATCTGCTCCCATTTCCATTGCTCGCGCCGCTTCGCTGGGGGTTCCGATACCCGCATCGACTACCACAGGAACCTTCACCGTGTCAATAATTATTTGAATGTTGGCCGCATTGTTGATCCCTTGCCCGGAACCGATGGGCGAACCTAAAGGCATGACTGTCGCACAACCGACTTCTTCTAGGCGTTTTGCCAGCAGGGGATCGGCATTGATGTAGGGCAAAACGGCAAAACCTTCTTTGACTAATTGTTCTGCAGCTTCCAAAGTGCCGATCGGATCGGGCAGCAAATATTTAGCATCGGGAATCACTTCTAATTTGACAAAATTATTGTCTTCTTGCCCTAAAAGTTTCGCCATTTCCCGCCCTAAACGAGCTACTCTAATCGCCTCATCCGCAGTTTGACAACCGGCAGTATTTGGCAGCATCCAGATTTTAGTCCAATCGAGAGCCTCTGCCAATCCTTCATGCCCCGGAGCATTTGTTTGCACTCGCCGCACAGCTACAGTCACAATTTCGCACCTGCTAGCGTTGACACTTTGCTGCATTTCTGCGATGCTGCGATATTTTCCCGTCCCCGTCATCAAACGAGAATGAAAAGTTTTGCCGGCAATAATTAGAGGTTTGTCTAAAGATGGCATTTCTGTATCTACTGGATAGCCAAAAATGCTGTACTCAAGTGCCTCTTCCCAGTTTTTTCTGCCTCCCAGCATTGCTTCAAGCTGCCAACCTTCTTTATTTGTCAGCTCATCGCGGGTAACTGCATAAAGAATTTGCCCAACAGTTATCAATTTGGCATCTCGCGGCATATTATTTTTTAATCCTCTTTGTATAATTTCTTCAAACTCATTAAAAACGTCTTCCATTTTCCCATTCCTCCCTAGTAATTTCTTGAGATTCTTCGCTATTGAATACTAATATAATGCTCTGAATCCGTTGTGTGTCGTCCCAATAAAAAGCTTTTCTGATGCCGTCGTTTACCTTCCAAAACTCGTAACTCTTTCGGTTTACGTGAAAAATAACCGTTACTGCACCTTGTTTTTTTGCTCTACTGATGCCTTCTTGCACTCGGTCTCTGATGTTTTGAGTCTGTTCTGTCAACTCCTTAAATTCGCAAATCTCACCGTCTATCTCAGCATCTGGCGTTCTGACACCCTCTGCTGCTTGCTCGCTCAACATTCTAACTCTCTTCCCTATTTTAGCCAAAACTTCAGCAATAAAGATTTCCGAATTATTAAGATTATGTTGTTGGTGAATTAGCACAAATCCGCCAGCTATCTCATCAAAATAATATCGCCGATATTCTGGTTCTGCATTTTCGTAGATGGCTCTGCTTGTTTCGATATATTCTGAATTCACCGTTATTATACTGTAAATAGACTCCGAGCGGGTAGAGTTAAAAGTATGAAATCAACTGTTGAGCAACTGGCTAAAATTGGAATATTTACCAGCTTAAACCAAACTGAATTAGAGCGATTGCAAGAACATACAGCAATTCGCACTTACCGACAGGGAGAAGTTGTGATGTATGAGGGCGATCGCATCCCCGAAAAATTATACACTCTTTTGAGCGGTTCTCTACGGGTTGCAAAAACAGCGACGGCGGGCAAAGAAACAATTCTCCGCACTTTGTTTCAGGGAGATATTTTTGCTGCACCTGCTTTGCTAGGCAACGGCATTGCCCCCGCAACGGTGACTGCAGAAACTGATGTGCAAGTTCTTACCACAGAACGGGAATTTTTGCTAGCAGCTATTCGGGAAAATCCTGAGATTGCTTTGCGAATATTGGCGGTTTTTAATCAGCGGTTGCAGCAACTGCACGAGACTGTGCACGGGTTGGTGTCGGAAAGGGCGATCGTGCGACTAGCCCGATTTATTCATTACTTTGGCGTCGAGCAAGGTACGAAGCTTGCTGATAATAGTGTATGTTTAGAAAAACGTTTTCCCTACTATCAAATCGCTCGCAGCATTGGAATTACCTACGAAGAATGCGTGCGGTTATTTAAGAAACTCAAGCCGTTTGTCTCCTACAGTCGAGGCGGTAAAATTATTGTATTGGATTGGGAAAAATTGGAGGATACCGCCTCTGGAGAAGAAATAGACTAAATGTTAAAATCCCAATTCTTGTAGTGCGGGTTTCACAAACAATATTTGACTGCAACTCACTATCTACATAAACCCGCCCCCGACAATCTGTGAATCGGGCGGGTTTATGAGATTATTGATTTTAGGCAATTATGGTTGGTAAAACCCGCCCCTACTGTGAATCGGGGCGGGTTGATGAGATTATTGATTTTAGGCAAGTATAAAACCCGCCCCCCAAGCAATATTGCAGAAATTAATGAGCCTCGGAAAGTGTCAAAATAAACGCCAAATTTTCTTCGGCTTTCAAAGCGTGAAGAGCTTTACCGGGCATGAAGACAAATACCCCCGGTTCCAAAACAATATCCTTGCCTTCAAGAGTCAAAATACCCTTTCCTTCGATGACATTAACTGTGGCATTCCTTGCCGAAGAGTGTTCCGAAATTTCCGTTCCTGCAGCCAGACAAAATAAACTGTACTGACAATTTTTGTCTTTGACTAAAATTTTGTTAAGCACTCCGGCGGCGGGATATTCAATTGCGTCTCGGAGTTGGATTGCTGAAGATTGTAGCGGTAAAAGAGTAGTAGTCATAGTTTTTGACAATTAATTAATTTGGTCACAAGTCTCGAATTTATCAGTGGCTTCACTTTCTTCAATTGAAAATCGAAAATCGATTAATTTGGTCATGAACCCCCGGATTTATCAGTGGCTTCACTTTCTTCAATCGAAAATCAAAAATCGATTAATTTGGTCATGAACCCCCGGATTTATCAGTGGCTTCACTTTCTTCAATCGAAAATCAAAAATCGAAAATCGAAAATCGATTGAGTCGGTTAAGATTGTTTTTTGGCAGAGATAACGATGTAGCCTAGATCCTGTTGGTAATGCTGGAAAACTCGACGCATTGCTAAGATACGATCGCGAATTTGCGATCGACTTAAAATATTCCACACAATCCGCACAGTACCCACAAACCCTTCATCTTGCAGCATTCGCGACAAATTTAGGAGTCCCATCGCCCCGGTTTGACACTTTTCTACTTGCAAACCCGCCTTTTGGTAAGCAGCAATCCAGCCCGACTCAGACAAAGGCGTTGAATTAGCCCGAGTCACTTCTGATAAAGCTTTTTGAATTTCTGATTCTCGGTTTCTAGCTAAAAGTTCGTGAGAGAGAAACTTGCCGCCTGGTTTTAAACGATCGCAAATTCCCGATACAATTTTAGCTTTCCCCGACGGTGACTGCATTGTCAGAATAGCTTCAGCCAATACCCAATCAAACTGTTGGGAAATCCGATCCAAGTGAAAAATATCTCCTTCCACAATTTCCACTCGATCGCTCAAACCGGCTGCTGCAACATTAGCACGAGCGCGGGCCACACTGTCGGGATTTTTCTCAACTCCCACTACTTTTACGCCAAAACGTTCAACAAGGGCGATCGAACTATATCCAAAACTAGCAGCCAACTCCAAAACAGTCTCCCCAGGCTGAAAATCCGCCCATTCAAATAACTGTTCCGTAGCAAGTTTCCCCCCCGGCCTCAACATTTTCTTACCCGCCGCGGCCAGAACTTCATGTCCGGGTGCAGTCTTAAAATTGAGAGCAGTATTGGTCATTAAATTGACCTCCTATGTAACCTTAATCTCAGTTTACCCAATTCTGCCTAATCTTTCTATGATCTAGCTCATATTCAAATTCTCGTAGGGTGCGTCAGCTCGATCAATTTTTGACATAACTGTAAAAATTTATGAGGCTGACGCACCCTACAATATCAGGAATTATACCATGTCCGCCCCTCAACAATTCGGACTGTTTTTGATTGCCAACAATACTTTCTGTCGAAAGCCCAAAACCCGTCCTCGTTATAGTAAGGCTCGCGAATTAAATAACTTACAATTTTAATTGTTATTGTGGGATGGGCTCTTATAGCCCGTCATGAGTGGACGGGCTATAAGAGCCCATCCCACACACAAACTTGTGGAAGTTATTTAATTCTCATTCCTAAGCTGTTGGGCATCTAAATTGTATTTTTGGGCAGGCTTTATGGCCCACCCACAAGACTTTTCTTAAATTTGACTATACAACAATTTAAATGCACTTCAGCTTACAACTTATTTCTGTTTATCCTGCAACCGAATTCGCTTTAAGAAACAATTGTCTCATTCCGCTCTTTAAAACATTGCTGCAACACAGAAACAGGCAGCTCCTTCAATTGACCCGATCGCACAAATTCAGCATAAGTATCAGCCTCTATTGCCTCCAAATCCCCTTCGAGTTTGTCGATAGTCATCTGCCGCAGTTCAGGAGATCGATCGTACATTTGATTGATTCCTGCTTGCAGCAAGTTTAATTTTTCTTGAAGCTGACTCACGAGATGATTGGAAAACTCAGGCTCGATTTTACGATCGCCCGATACTTCAGATAGATGCTTGAGAACCCGATTGAGAGCAACACGTTGGGCGATCGCCTCCAGATACTCCTGGCGCAACTCCTGGTTGTTCAACAAGCCCAGTTTTTCCAGCAGCGCCTTGGTGGTTAAACCTTGTACTAGCAGCGTAAATAAAACTACACCAAACACGATCGCAATAATTTTTGGTCGATCGGGCAGAACATGGGGTACGCTCAAAGCTAAAGCAATCGAGACAGAACCCCGCAATCCTCCCCACCAAATTACAGTTTGATCGGGCAATGAAATTTCAGAGTGTCCTAACCAATTGCTCAACCATCCTAAACCAAAAATAGCGATCGCTCGCGTCACAAACATCGCCACTACAGTTATGCCAATCACTCCTAAATTCGTTCCCAAATCAGCAAACCTCATCTGATCGCCAATCAGCAGGAACATGATCGAATTTACAAAAAACGCCAAAAAATTCCAAAATTGTGTCACCGCAAGTCTGGTACTGGGCTGCATACCGATACGAGAGCCGAAGTTTCCAAATATCAAGCCCATCACCACCACACCAATCACCCCAGAACCACCCAATTCCTCCACAATTATATAAGTGCCGTAGGCTGAAACTAAGGTTAACGATTGCTCCACCAAAGGTAAATCAAATGGTTGAGTCAGATAAGAAACTCCAAAACCGATTAAACTGCCGACAACCACCCCAATTCCCACAAAAGCTAAGAAACGCGCAATCAGAATTGGGATGCCAACTTCATCAGTCCCTAGAGAGAATCCCACCAAAAAACTAAAGGCAACAATAGCAATGCCATCATTAAATAAACTCTCTCCCTCCACCAGCAAAGCTAGGCGTTTTTCAACTCCCAGTTCCCGGAACAAGGCAATAACTGAAACAGGATCTGTAGCAGATATACTAGCTCCTACCAACAGGGCGATCGCTAAAGAAACTCCCGCTATTTGGTTGAGAGCAAAAGCCACGCCAGCAACGGAAATAACAACACCCACAACCGCATAAAGAGCGATCGGCACTAAATCCCGCTTGAGTTTAGGCCATTCCAGGTTCCAAGCAGCTTCAAACAACAGAGGCGGCAAAAAAATCAACAGAATCAGTTTTGGCGATAGCGACACCAATCGCACATCTATAAAAGCCAAACCCAACCCAACAATTACTAAAAGCAGCGTGTAGGGAATTTGGCGCAACCAGCCCCATATTTGCGGCAGCACCGCCACACTTAAGGAAACTAATAGCACTAAGAGAAATTGCTTCAGATTGCCCTCTATAGTCACTTGGTTAATTACAGCTTCTGGGGTCATATAATTAGGAATAAAATAGTTAAGGATTCGGTTTTTAGCGGGACTTATTCAGCGTCGATCGCCGCACTTCTTCAACTTGACTCACTTGAAAAATTAAGGTAAATGGTTGACCCATTTCTTTTTCGACAAATGCTTCTAAAAGCTGGACTTGTTTGGGTGTCAAAGCTTCGCTGCTGCGAACAATCAGACGCACTTCCGGCGGTTTCGTCAACCAGTTAGTATCAGTTGCAATCAGTTCCACCCGTTGAAAAGTAATAGTTCGGTTAAGCAACGCCCGCTTCAGACTAGCTTCAAGTTGCGCTTGCTCGATCAATTCCGCAAAACTCACGCCCAGAGGAATTACAAGTATAGCCGTCAATGCTAGCGCCCAAAAGATGGCTTTACGGGCCCGATGCAGGGGGGTGTAGCCGGCCATCAAAAAGGTTAGCATACAGGAGAGAGTAATTCCCAGCAAATTAGTAAGATACAGGAGGCTTGCTCCCAGGCTGAGCGACCAATTAGCTTGAGATAAGCCTAAACCTATAACACAAATTGGTGGCATCAGAGCCACGGCGATCGCCGTTCCCGCCAGAGTAGCAGAAACTTTGGGCTGAACTTTTGCATAGCCACTGATTCCCCCAGCGGCGATCGCAATTCCCAAGTCTAGTAATGTAGGTTTAGAACGAGCTAAAACTTCGCTTCCAAAGTCGGGAATTTGTACCAAAGCGCCCAGAAAACAAGCTAAAAAAATTGCTAGCACCGTCCCGACTGCTAATGCAACTAAACCTTTGCGGAAGATGATAACGTTACCTTCTACCGCTCCAAATGCTAACCCTCGGATTGGCAACATCAGAGGCGCAACGATCATAGCACCGATAATGACGGCTGCACTGTTGGAAAGCAGTCCAAAGGTGGCAATTATACAGGAACCGAGAATTAAGACAAGATAGTTAATATTTAGGGTTGATTCTTCCAACAAGTCAACTCGTATTTGCTTTAGATGCTCTCGAGGAATCCTGCTCCTAGTGAAATATTTAAGACTGTCTCGAATATTGTTGAGCAAAATAATCTCCTTAAGTCGGGGCTTGTATCCGTCACACGATTTTAGATTTTAGATTTTAGATTTTAAATTTACTCCACAGATTTTAGATTTTAGATTGACTACACTGAGGAATCTGGGAGGTTGAACAAAAGTCTAAAATTTGGGCTACTCACGACAAGAGTCGGGGGCTGGTATCCCTATGCAGGTGCGAGCAAAAGAATCAAAATCCCAGCCAGCAAGTTTTCGAGGATGTCCCAGAATCCGAAAGCAATTGTCGCGCCACTAATACCCAGCAGTTGCATCAAATCCCCTGCCTTGAATGACGGGATGGCGATGAATAACGCGATCGGCAATAATTGATTTATAATCAAGATATACCAATCCTTGCAGGAGTCGTAAAAAGATGTAGGGGTAATGCCTTTCTTTGCTTACCTCGGCCTCATGGGGCAACCACGGGGGGTTTGCCCCCTACAATAATTACACAAACGATGCGAGGATTGCTATATATAGTCCACCCCAATAATACCGAATCATGCTCGCAGAAGCAAACGCCACACTTTGGCCTAGTCTAATTACTGTTTCAGCATTAATTCTCTACTTCGTTGTTACCATCAACGTCGGCAGAGCTAGATTCAAATATAAAGTTTCTCCCCCGCAGATGACAGGAAACCCAGACTTTGAGCGAGTGGTGCGAGTTCAGCAAAATACCTTAGAGCAAATGATTCTATTTTTGCCCTCGCTGTGGCTGTTCTCGCAATTTATCAGCCCAATTTGGGCCGCCGGTATCGGCGCAGTTTGGATAATTGGACGTATTTTGTTTGCTTGGGGTTACTATCAAGCTGCCGAAAAAAGAGCGGCAGGATTTGGCATTAGTACCTTAGCTACTTTAGCTTTGCTTGGTGGTTCATTAACAGGCATAATTATGTCGCTGCTGAAGGTGGGAGCGTAACTTCCGATCGACATACTTGTTTTTCTACTCGTTGCCAAGCTCTGCCTGGTTACGCATATCCGGAGGATATGCCTCCACTTTTCCTGTTGAAAAAACGAGGCATATTCTCTGGACAGCGGTTCGCAGGCAGAGTTCGGAAACCAGTTAAATGTAATAAATGTTAGGAGTAAATATGTCAGAAACCAACAAACCCGTATTTGAAATTAACCCGAAACTTTTTCAGCAGCTTGTCGAGTGGCAAGAAAAACTTGAACGAGAAGATGAATTAGCAAGCGAGTCAGAAAACGAGAAACCAACTGAGGTACAAAATCCTCCCGACAGTGATGAACAGCATTCTCAAACAGATAATTTCTAGCTGGTGGCTAGCAGCATCTTTGGGATTTCCGGCTGCTGTCTCGGCTCAATCGCTGACACCTAGCCAAATTCAGCAAGTCAATAGCGGTTTGTTTCGTTCTAACTCTCAAGACTTCTTTCAGCAAGGAAATCGCCAACTGGAAAGGGAAATCGCAATTTTGTTGCAAAAAAACGTCGCTTCCCAAGGCAATATTCTGGAGATTGATGAAAAATTGCGCTCTCAGCTTTGTAGGCAATTTAAAATATCGTCGTCGCCTTCTGATACAATAAATGCTGCTCAGATTGCTGATTTTCAGAGCCAATTAAAAGACATTTGCAGACACAATTAAAATGAAAGTGAGGTCAATATTCAAAGTTTAGTGGTAATGGATAAAGAGGCAATGGCAAAGTTGAAAACAGCCATGCTGGAAGCGGAAACCGCTGCTCATTTGGCGGCAATCATTATTGATTATACTCATGAGGAGATAATGATAGTTTTTCAGGAGCTAGAATGGGAAGAGCAGGCTAGAATTAAGGATATTTGGAAGACAGTATGGACGGGGGGTTTATGAAGATTATGGTTAGCCAATTAAAGATGTTGGTGAACCCGCCTCTTGTATCTTGAAAGCGGTAGATTGTGATTGACAGTTGGGTGGGGGCGGGTTTACGAGATTATTGGTTTTAGGCCTAAATCGTTGGTGAACCCGCCCCTACGCGATTGGTGTCCGTTAAATCAGGGATTCGAGGCATAATTGGCGGAAATGCTCGCCCCGTTGCTCGAAGTTTTGGTATTGATCGAAGCTAGCACAGGCTGGGGAAAGCAGCACTACTTTAGCATGATTTTGTTTGCCTAATTCTGCTGCTCGCGGAATTGCTCTTTCCATTGTTTCGACTATTTCCCAAGCGTTGTAATTTGCTTGTTCGAGCCGATCGGCAAAAATACCTGCCGCATCCCCAATTAGCAACACCCCAGCAGCTTTCGCCTTGATTGTATCAATCCATGCGCGATCGTCCCCTTCTTTGGCATCGCCGCCCGCAATTAAAATCGCCGGTGCGCTAACAGAAGCCAACCCGACTTGGGCGGCGTCATAATTAGTAGCTTTGCTGTCGTTGATGAAATCTATGCCTTCCCAAGTGCAGATGTGTTCCAGGCGGTGCGAAACTCCGGGGAATTTGGCAATGGCTTGGGCGATCGCACTTTTATCTATCCCCGCCAAATTAGCTGCCGCCACCGCCATTAACAAATTCTGCAAATTGTGTTCTCCCACCATCCGCAAAGAATCAGCAGGCAGAATTTTCTCGCCTTGAGCTATTACCCAACCATCTTGAATATAGGCTCCAAAATCTGTATTTCCCAACAAATCTTTTTCACCTTTGACACTCGTCCAACACGCATCGGGCCAAATGTCAACTCCTTGTTGCCGCAAACAAGGATCGTCGCCGTTGATTACTTGCAATTCCGACTTTTTCAGCAAATGCGCTTTAATGTTGTAGTAATTTTCTAAAGTTTTGTGGCGGCTGAGGTGATCCGGCGTCAAAGTCGTCAAAACTCCGATGCGCGGCGCTACAAACGGCGAGGATTCTATCTGATAGCTGCTGATTTCTGCGATTACCCAATCCGGCTGTTTTTCGCCTAAAGCTAATTCGCACGCAGCATAGCCAATATTGCCGCAAGCGGGAGCGTAAAGCCCGGCCTCTGCAAAAATAGCCGCAATTAAAGCAGTAGTAGTAGTTTTGCCGTTAGTGCCGGTAATTCCCACCCAAGGAGATTTGAGGTAACGCCACGCGAGAGCCATTTCTCCGATTGTTTCAATCCCTAACTCTCTGGCGCGCACTAATGCTGGACTGTCCCAGGGAACGCCCGGACTTACTACTATTAATTCTATAGATTCGACTGGTTCAAAGGATTTACCTAACTCAACATTAATTCCTTCGTTAGCGAATTCCTGTTGCTGTTCGAGCAAGTTTGGGGAAGATGAGCGATCGCTCAGCGTTACTTCCCATCCTTCGCGTTTTAGCAGTCTGGCGGCGGCAATTCCTGATTTTCCTAGTCCAATGATATGAGCGATCGGCATAAGTTGTGTGTGATGGAGCGAATTTTCTTGGTTTTTTCCTCTTATATGTTACGGTTTTTTGGGGATGGTTTAACCGCAGAGGGCGCAGAGGACACAGAGGAGGAGAAGAGAGAAGATAGAAATGAATAATTCTGATACCAATGGATTTGATATTACATCAAAACCTTTGGCGGCAATCTAAAATCCACAATCTAAAATCTAAAATCGATTTCGGTTACGGTTTTTTTTGGATGATTTAACCGCAGAGGGCGCAGAGGGCACAGAGGAGGAG
>NZ_JAUBUY010000038.1:415-16798 GCF_036705565.1 Microcoleus sp. AT8-B5 | reverse complement strand
CACAGAGGAGGAGAAGAGAGAAGATAGAAATGAATAATTCCGATACCAATGGATTTGATATTACATCAAAACCTTTGACGGCAATCTAAAATCTAAAATCTCAAATCTAAAATCGATTGACGATCGCCCCAAAGTCAGCCAACACCCGCGCGTGATTCCGCAGCAAACCCAGTAAATTCAACCGATTGCGCTTAATTTCGGGGTCAGAATCCATCACCAAAACGCTTTCTGGCCCGTCGAAAAAGTTGCTGACAGTTGGAGCAATCTCAGTCAAACTATCTACTAATTGCTGGTAATTCCGAGTTTGTTTGGATAGCTGCGTTTGCGGCACTAACTGCACTACGGCATCGTAGAAAGCTTGTTCAGACGACTTTTGAAATAACTCCGGTTTCACCGCCGCTTTCGGTTCCAATTGTATTTTATCCAAATCACCTTGAGCCGCCAAACGAGTTGAACGGTTGACGGTTTCGTAAATCCGATCCAAAGTCTGGTTATTGCGGATTTGTTGTAGGAAAAGTGCTCTTTCCAGTGCGTCCAACAAATCTCTCAATGCTCGTTCAGTATATTCTGGGTCGTTTTCTCCCAAAACTGCATTTACCAAATCGTAATCTACATTCTTTTCTTCTTGCAACAAAGTCCGAATTCTTTGCAAGAAAAAATCGTATAACTGATCTAGCAACTCGGCTGGTGTTTCGGGGCGCGCTGCGGTAAATTCTGCGACAACTTCTGCGAGCAAGTTGTGCAAGTTGAGTGGCAACTGAGCCGCCAAAATAATGTTAGTTATTGCATTGGCTGCGCGACGCAAAGCGAAGGGATCGGATGAACCAGTCGGCAACATTCCCAAGCCGAAGATGCTGACTAATGTATCTAATTTGTCTGCTATGGCGACAATTTGACCTGTCAGAGTTTGGGGCAAATTGTCGCCCGCACCTTTGGGCAAATAATGTTCAAAAATCGCTGTGGCTACTGTTTCCGATTCGCCACTTGCTAAGGCGTATTTCTGCCCCATGATTCCTTGCATTTCGGGAAGTTCGTAAACCATTTGGGTTACGAGGTCGGCTTTGCAAAGTAAGGCGGCTCTTGCTACATCAGCTTGCTCTTCCTCTGTGATTTGCAGTTGATTGGTGATGAGACTGGCAATCTTGCACAGGCGATCGACCTTGGCGCGCACAGTCCCTAAATCTTCCTGGAAAGTTACTGTTTCCAACTTGGGCAAATAATCCTCTAGAGGCTTTGCCAAGTCTGCTTTGTAGAAAAACTGACCGTCTGCCAATCTCGCCCGCACTACTCGCTCGTTACCGGCGGCAATAATCGCGGCTTTAGCGGGATCTCCGTTAGAAATTGTAATGAAATAGGGCAGAAGTTCTGGATAATCGGGGCTTTTGAGGATGGGAAAATACCGCTGGTTTGTAACAATAATTGTGGTGATTACTTCCGGCGGCAATATCAAAAATTCCTCGTCAAATTTGCCGACAACTGCGTTCGGCCATTCTACTAAGTCGGTGACTTCTTCTAACAAATCTTCGGTAATGTCGGCGTAACCGCCTTGTTTTGTCGCTGCGGCTTCTACTTGTGCTTTAATTTGATTTTTGCGCTGGGTTCGATCGACCTCAACGCAAGCAGCCCGCAGACACTCGACATAATCCTCGGCTTGGGGAATGGAGACCCCTCCCAGGGGTGTAGGGGGGGTGTATAACACCCGGTGTCCTTGGGAAATTCGATCGCTCTTGACCGTATCCGAACCGCTCACCAATGTAATTGGCAGTACAGTATCATCTAACAGCGCCACGATCGATCGAATCGGGCGCGGAAATTTCAAATCTCCGTCGGCCCACCGCATAAATCTTTTGCCTTCTAACTTATTAATCCACTGCGGCACAAGTTCTGTCAAAATATCCGCACTCATCCGCCCCGGAATCTTTTTGAGCACAAACACAAAATCGCCTTTATCGGTAGCGCGAACTTCCAACGCATCAATTTCTACGCCCTGCTTTTTCGCAAAACCTTCGGCTGCTTTCGTCGGTTTGCCATCTTTAAAAGCCGAACTCGCGGGTGGCCCTTTTACCTCTTCTTCTCTGTCTAATTGCTGAACTGGCAGTCCTTTCACGAGAACGGCCAAACGCCTCGGAGTAGCGTATACATTAATTGAGTCATTTGTCAAGGATGCTTCTGCCAGAGTTGCAGGTACCAGTCGCTGCCACTGCTCGACGCTGCCTTTGACAAAAGATGCGGGCAATTCTTCTGTACCGAGTTCTAATAAAAAGTTAGGCATATCGCACCGTAATGGAATTTTGTTTAGGGTAATTTAAGGTAATTTATCCGATCGCGCGATCGTATATCTGAAATATCTGAAAAATACTCAAAAATCCAGGATACCACGTAAAATCGGGGGTGAAAGACAAATAGCTCAACAGCTCATGACCTTGGCGGAAAGACTGGCACAAGATTGGAAGTCACGACTTGAACAAGATTGCCCGGACGAAAATTCTAGCACCCGCGAGAGTGTTGTCCGCTGGCTGTTGGGAGACAAGCCCGAAAGATTTGACACTCTTAGCCCAACTCAATTGTCTGTCGCCTCTGGGGCGATCGACTTTTTATATCGAATTTTGATTTCTCGGTATCTGGGAGTACCGCCAGAAAAAGCTTACCGCAACTTGATCGGGCGGCTGGGCGGTTTGGTTGTGCTCCGGCAAAAAATCCAAGCGTGGGTTTCCCTGAGTCGCGACAGACAGCGGAGTGCGGTGGAGGTACTGCAAGAAGTGATTCAGGAAATGCTCAATTCCGATCGCTACCTGCAGCAGCAAGTCGCCTGGATTGCCGAATGCACCTCAGACAGACGCCTCCGAAATGCTTTGCTGCTAGCGAGCACAGAAGAATACTGCTTGCGGCCGATCCGCAACCAGCCGCTGCTGGTGTACCGTTTTGTCAACTACCTGCGGCGTGCCCAGCGGGGCGGGTTGACCCAAGTGCCTGCGGGAGACTGGGTGCGGCTGGTGTCGGAACAGGTTCTACCCGACGATACAGACGAACCGCTTAGTCTGCTAGACGAACAGGCGATGTCCGAGTATCGAGAAAATCAAGCTTGGGAAGAGCAGCAAACTCAGCGGCAGATTGTCCAACAAGAATTTGAGAATTACTTGGCTGCTGAAGTCGATCCGCTGGCTTCTCGGTGGCTGCAGCTTTACCTGCAAGGTCGTTCCCAAGAGGCAATTGCCGAGGAGTTGAAGGTTCCGATCAAGCAAATTTACCGCTTGCGAGAAAAAGTCAGTTACCACGCGATTCGGGTTTTTGCGGTCAAACAAGCACCGGAATTAGTCGCCAACTGGCTGGAAACTTCGCTCCAAGAACACAGTTTGGGCTTGACTCCCGCCCAGTGGCAGCAATATTTACAAGACCTCACGCCGGTGCAGCGGCAGTTGGTAGAATCGCTGAAAGCTGGGAAAAGTGTAGAGACGATCGCATCTGAATTAAAGCTGAAAACCAATCAAGTCATCGGCGAGTGGAGCAAACTCTATTTAGCAGCTCAATCGCTCCGCAACGAGTAGATTGGTAATGGGTGGCGGGCAATTGCTAATTGTTAATTGGCGGTAGCATTTTTCAGAATCCGCGCTACAAATCAATTCCCGCACAGCCACAGATTACTGCGAGTTTCCCCGTGGAAAACCGCGCGATGCCCCTTGTGTCCAATCAGGTTAGCTCGATCGGGATGTTGTAGCGCTGCCGTGACAAGCGAGTTTCTCGATCGTAGCCGCTACGTGATTTATCTCGCGCAAATCAATCCAAAATCGAAAATCTCAACTCCTCAAGCCCCCGAATTTATCTCGCGCAAGTCAATCCAAAATCTAAAATCTAAAATCTAAAATCGAATGACGATCGCGCTCCGAGACGATCGCAGCCCACTCTCTGAGGTAAGATACTAGCAGCACGATCGACTTTTGAGGATTTTTTAACCAATCCTAAATTCAGCGGTTGCCCGTAAATCATCGGTTGTGGTGCATCTCTAATACTTGTGCATTAAAGACATAATTCTATTGTTGCCAGCCACGGGCATCAATCTCGGGCGATCGATGATAGTGGGTCTAGACTGCGCTAGTCATCATCTAGCTCTCAATCTTTTGGTAGAATTTGAGGCTGCAATACAGCAGGGAGAAAATTCTGGGACTAAGGATTTTTATTTAATAAAAGCTTCCGGTTGTTAGGCCACTTCCTCCGTCAGGGAAGTTGCAGCGTTTAATTTTATCGCATCAGGTTGGTGCGTCGCGCTCGATCGCGCTTCCAACTACAAAGCAGCTAATGGTATATACATCTTCAACACACTCGGCAGCTACAATGGACTCTGATCGAATATTTCACCTAATCGACACAGTTGTCCCCTTTGAAGCTTGCCTTTATTATCAAGTTTTGCCTTTATCTCTAGAAGGTAATCTATTTAAATTGGGCGTAGTCGATGCCCAAGATGACTCCGCCTTGGACTACGTGCAGCGGATTTTAGCTTACATGAATTGCTCAGTCACAACAGAGCCAATTGCCTCGGAAACTCAGCGCTCGATGCTCTCAGCTTACTTGCTGCACGGCAACCAGCTCCGAGAACCCAGCCAGACAGAAACCGCCGCAGCCCCAAAACCCAAAAATCCCCCATCAGCAACTTCAGGCCCCAATGCAGCAACGCTGCTGTCTGTGCCAGAACCCTCAAGGCCCGCTCCTGAGCGGTTTAAACCTGCTAGCGCTGAGGTGCCCCCGACACCGACACAGGTATCGGTTTTGAATGTCGAGGCCTTGCACTTGTCAAGCCCAGTCGAAGTTTTGGCAACTTTGCCCGCGCCCCAACTGCTGGAAGAATTGCTCGGTAGAGTGCTGCGAGAGGGTATCGGCCGCCTGTTTTTTGAGCGGCACCAGTCCCAAGGCCGGATTCTTTGGAGTCAAGACGGCGTTTTGAAATCGATGCTCGAAGGTATCGATATCGTGGTTTTCCAAGAGGTCATCGATGAGTTGAAACGGCTGACGGATATGCCTGTTGGCCCGGTGGAACAAGCCAAACAAGTCGAAGTTGAGCGCATATACCAAAACACTCATTTGCTGTTGCGCTTGCGGGTAATGACGGTGGGTGGCAAGGAAGAAGCCACTCTGCAAGTTTTGCGGGGGGCAGCTTTGAGGTTTTACCAGCAGCAGCAGTTGTCTACTTTGAGTCGGGACGCGCTGCGGCTGGCCGAAGAATTGCAGCGGAAAGTGAATCAAATTCGCGATCGAACTCGGCTTTCTCCTGTGCCTTTAGAGGGGTTGCCCGCTTTGGAACAGGTGATTAGAAATGTTGACGACCAAATTGAAGCTTTGCTGCACGAACATAATCCCGATTAGCCATAATCAGCAATAGATCACTGTTTTGATTTTTTTTTTAACTCATATCGTTTCCGGTTTTATCGGAATGATTTAACCGCAGAGGGCGCTCCAGAACGCAGAGGGAGAGAATACAGAGAGGAATAATTCTGATGCTACCGGATTTGATATCACATCAAGTCTGGTCAAATAATAATAATTACGTTTGTAGTGAGGACTCAAGTCCAAGCGAGTTTTATGATAACTCAAGTCTTCACTACAAAACAATTTGATGGCAGTTGTGCGAGGTGATACCTAGTCCGGTCGATTCCCTCCGCTTCGCTTCGCCCGAAATCAGGTAGGGGCGGGTTCACCAATAATATCTGCCAATAATTGACAATCTCAAAAACCCGCCCGGCCGGGATATTATGGTCAATCGATCGGACATAATATGACACAATATTATACAATTTCAAAAAAATAATGCAACTGTATGCCCGCGATCTAAACCCTGGTAGTCATCATTCATTCCCAATCTAAAATATAAAATCTAAAATCTAAAATGGTATTAGCCGTGCTCGAAAACATTGTTGTACTGCAATAAATCCAAACTCACAAAAACTGGCAAACACTGAAAACATTGCTGTGCAATTTCCCAGCGTTCTTCTCGCTGCAACATAGCAGTCAACTTTTGTTTAGCGCTCAGCAAATAGCGAACATCATTAGCAGCATAATTTAGTTGGTCGTCAGAAAGATTCGTCGCATTTCCCCAGTCGGAACTTTGAGATGTTTTATTTAGTTCTACCTTTTCGAGTTCGAGAATTAATTCTTTCAATCCGTGTCTGTTGGTATAAGTTCTAGCAAGTTTACTAGCTAGCTTGGTGCAGAAAACTGGTGCAATGTCAATACTTAAATTGTAACGCATTGTTGCCATATCAAAGCGCGCAAAATGAAATACTTTCTCAATATTTTCGGCTTCCATTAACTTCTTTAAATTCGGGGCTGCTGTCTGGCCTTTGGCAATCCGCACCACTGCAACTTTACCTTCGGGATTGCACAACTGCACCAAACACAAGCGATCGCGCCAAGGTAGCAAACCCATTGTTTCCGTATCAACGGCGATCGCCTCCGCAGTCAAATAATAAGATAAGAGAGAATCGGGAATATCACCATCGCACACTTGAAAATCTGCAAATTCCATTATTAGTAATTTTTGAATGTTGACTTTTGACTGTTGACTTTTGACTGTTGACTGCCCTCTTCTCTCTTCCCTCTTCCTTCTAACTTCAGCATCTACGTCACACTCGATAATTAATCCGTGTATCCGTGTCCGAATCAGTGTCGTGCCTTCCTTCAAATTATCGACTGCGGACAAAAAGCTGAGTAAAATAATACTCGCCTTTGGCATTTTTCGCAACCCCAATACCGGTCACATTAAACTGACCCTCCATATTTTTGCGGTGGCCATCACTTTTAATCCAACCTTCAACAGCATTGCGTACCGGGTCACTGTAGCCCATATTGTAAGCAAGATTTTCAGCTACACTTTGATAAGGAATCGTAATTG
This sequence comes from Microcoleus sp. AT8-B5, assembly GCF_036705565.1. Taxonomy (NCBI): domain Bacteria; kingdom Bacillati; phylum Cyanobacteriota; class Cyanophyceae; order Oscillatoriales; family Microcoleaceae; genus Microcoleus; species Microcoleus sp. AT8-B5. The sequence continues at coordinate 9,918 of NZ_JAUBUY010000038.1, read as the reverse complement.
CTTTCGCCCGCCCCTCAAATCCATCGTGACTAAAACTGACTTTACCGTTAGCCATATTTTCGCTGTGAATTCTTGCTATCTGAGTGATTTCCGGATCGACACTCAGCGGCGGCAACTTTTTAGATGCTCGGTATTTATTTATCTGTTGGTTAACCGCTTTTTCTAAGTCAGTAATAGCACTCGAAGCAACATTAGTATTCATGGGAGTTTGTGGCAGCGATCGCGTAGGAATGGAAGTGTCACACTTAGGCAGGATTGTCAACAATCCCAAGCAAATCGAAATCAAACCTTTGGACATGAAATCAAACGAGAAATAAAGTTAATTGTTACCGATTCCTACAGAGCGATCGCCCCACATTCCGCTAACCTAGATATTCAGAACCTTCGCTACAGTGTTCACGTCTTTATCGCCGCGTCCGGAACAATTAAGCACAATGCGCGGATTGCCTGTTAGCTGCGGGCACAGAGTCTCCAAATAGGCGATCGCGTGAGAAGTTTCCAAAGCCGGAATAATCCCCTCCAACTGCGAAAGCCGCTGAAAAGCTTCCAGCGCTTCTGCATCAGTAACACTGTAATATTCAGCCCTACCAGCATCCTTCAAATAACTGTGTTCCGGCCCCACACCAGGATAATCCAAACCCGCACTAATCGAATGCGGCTCAATCACTTGACCCTCATTATCTTGCAGCAAATAACTCATCGCCCCGTGCAGAACTCCCACACTTCCCTTAGTCAAAGTAGCAGCGTGTTTATCAGTTTCCACACCTTCGCCTGCGGCTTCAATACCAATCAATCTGACAGTTTCTTCCCCGACAAACTCGTGAAAAAGACCCATTGCATTAGAACCGCCGCCGACGCAAGCTAATAAAATATCCGGCAAACCACCCCACTTTTCCTGACACTGAGCGCGCGTTTCTTCACCGATTATCGCATGGAAATCGCGCACCATCATCGGGTAAGGATGGGGGCCCGCCACGGAACCGAGAATGTAATGAGTTGTTTCGACATTTGTCACCCAGTCGCGAATCGCTTCCGAAGTCGCATCTTTCAGCGTTCCCGTACCCGCAGCCACGGGCCGCACTTCGGATCCCATCAAGCGCATTCTAAACACATTTAAAGCCTGTCTTTCCATGTCGTGAACGCCCATGTAGACAACGCATTCTATACCGAAACGAGCGCAAACAGTGGCAGTAGCAACGCCGTGTTGACCGGCACCAGTTTCAGCAATTACCCGCTTTTTGCCCATGCGTTTTGCCAGCAATGCTTGAGCTAAAGCGTTGTTAATTTTGTGAGCTCCCGTGTGGTTTAAATCTTCGCGTTTGAGGTAAATTTGCGGGCCAGTTCCGTCTGCTTTAGCGTAGTGTTCGGTGAGGCGTTCGGCGAAATACAAAGGGCTGGGGCGGCCGACATAATCTTTGAGCAGTTGTTGGAGTTGCTCTTGAAATTCCGGTTCGCTGCGGTATTTGTGGAAAGCCGCTTCTAGTTCAAATAAAGCCGGCATCAGGGTTTCGGGGACGTATTTGCCGCCGAATTGACCAAATCTGCCGAGGGAGTCGGGGCGTTGAGTGGTGGTTTCGGTGGTTTCGGTGGTGAGATGCAGGGGGGTAACAGTCATTTGATTTTAGATTTTAGATTTTAGATTTTTTAGATTGGCGGGTAAGCTAGAGGCTTGATGTCGATCGTACCAAATTGCTTGTGGGCTTGAGGCGATCGAACAAATTTCATTATAATTCCTTGAACGCTTGACAATCAAGCATCCAGGATACCCGCCACGCGATTCATCCGTCCAGAAATAAAAAACCTGTATCCGAGAAACTTACCCCCCGAATCTATCCGCGGGGTCAATCCTTCAATCCTTCAATCCTTCAATCTAAAATCTAAAATCTAAAATCTAAAATCGATTGACGGGCTAATACAATAAGTAGAAGATGGGATCGCATTCCGAGCGATCGCAACCATACCCCAATCCGCTAAAACTAGAAATACCACTAAAAAAAGTTCAAGCATCTTAACCTATGGCAGCATCCAAACGCAAAGATTATGACAGCAAAACAACCGAGGGCAAACGAATAGTTTACTCCGAGTTTGGCAACGTTGACAACTCGGCCGCCCTCCAACGGGGAGTTGCCGAAGTTCCCCCCAATCAACAAAACCTCAAAATCGAAGCATCCCGAAAAGGACGCGGCGGCAAAACAGTTACAATCATCAGCGGCTTTCAGGAAAAACCCGAAACATTAGCAACTTTAGCCAAGCAGCTAAAAGCCCAATGCGGTACTGGCGGCACAGTCAAAGATAATGAAATCGAAATTCAAGGCGAACACAAGCAAAAGCTGCTAGAAATTATCACAAAGTTAGGCTACAAAGCTAAAATTAGTGGAGGGTAAATTAGTCAATATTCCTCAGTGTATGGGCGGGGCGGGTTTATGATATACTTAGTTTTAAACATAGATGTTTGGTAAAACCCGCCCCTACATCGCGCAAATTACAGCGGATTCCAGGTTTATAAAGTACACCCCAGAAACCGGGTTTCTTCTGGATTTCTCGCCAGAAACCGGTTTTATTCAAGAAACCCGGTTTCTCTGTACTTCACTTACCTGGAAAGTGCTGTATACGATCGCGAATCAACTAGAAATGATATTACCAATTACCGCCAATTTTTAATGTACACTCGACCTTTAGCTCGTTTAATCGAACAATTGCAGCGCTTGCCAGGAGTCGGCCCAAAAACAGCCCAGCGGCTCGCTTTACATATTTTGAAGAGGCCGGAAGAAGAAGTGCAAGCCCTAGCTAAATCTTTGATTGATGCCAAACAGCAAGTAGGTTTCTGTCAAGTATGCTTTCACTTATCTGCTGACCCTGTTTGCGAAATTTGCCGCAATCCCAACCGCGACACTCATACCATTTGTGTAGTGTCAGAATCTCGCGACGTAATCGCTTTAGAAAAAACGCGGGAATACATGGGTAAATATCACGTTGTTGGCGGCGTTATCTCGCCGATGGATGGAATTGGCCCGGAACAATTGAACATTCAACCGTTAGTGCGGCGCGTCAGCCAGCAAAAGGTTAAGGAAGTAATTATTGCTATTAGTCCCAGCGTGGAAGGCGAAACTACTACTCTTTATATCGGTCACTTATTAAAACCTTTTACCCTAGTGACGCGCATAGCTTTTGGTTTGCCGATGGGGGGAGATTTGGAATATGCCGATGAGGTTACATTGGCTCGTGCTTTGGAAGGAAGGAGGGAGTTGGATTAGGATCGCGAATTAAATAACTTACAATTTTAATTGTTATTGTGGGATGGGCGTCCCGCCCGTCCAAAAAAGACGGGCGGGACGCCCATCCCACTTTCAAGAGTGGAAGTTATTTAATTCTCATTCCTTATTAGAGATGCGATAACAATTATTTTAGGTATTTCTTAGCAAATAGGTCGGGAGGAATGTAGTCATTATTTAAAATCGCTATTTTGCTCTTAAAACAAGATTAATATATCTCATTAGTTGACGATATTGGTTTTTCAATAATCCTTTATTATAACGCCGACAAGTTCTGCGAAGTCGGGGTTTTGGTCTTCTGTTTTTTGAGCCGTTGTTGACTTATTTAACCCAGATTTAGGATAAAATTTCAAATCCCAAATTGAGCTACTCTCCCCTGTCACTGCCGCGAAAGGGTAAACTGGACAAAGTTACCGATAGTAGTAAAAAATCATGACCAAATTCGATCGACCTTTAAGCTACCCCACAACCCGCAAAATCGACCAAACAGACGACTACCACGGCGTCAAAGTATCCGACCCCTACAGATGGCTGGAAAATCCCGACTCTGAGGAAACCCAAGCTTGGGTGGAAGCCCAAAACGCAGTCACTTTTGCCTACCTCAACGAAATTCCGGCGCGGGAAAAAATCAAACAGCGCCTAACTCAACTTTGGGATTACGAGAAATACGGCATACCTTTCAAAGAAGGCGAGCGCTATTTCTACTACAAGAATGACGGCCTGCAAAATCAATCTGTACTCTATACTTTAACATCCCTCGACAGCGAACCCAAAGTATTAATTGATCCCAACACTCTCTCCGAAGATGGAACCGTTGCTCTGGGTGGAATAGCTATCAGCGAAGACGGCAAATACATGGCCTACGGCTTGTCAAATTCCGGTTCCGACTGGCAGGAATGGAAAGTCCGTGATGTGGCAACCGGCGAAGATTTATCAGACCATTTAAAGTGGATTAAATTCTCAGGAGCATCCTGGACTCACGACGGCAAAGGCTTTTTTTATAGTCGCTACGACGAACCCAACGAAAAAAGCAAGCACGAAGAAGTTAACTATTACCAAAAACTGTTTTACCACCAAATCGGCACGCCCCAATCTGAAGACGTATTAATCTACGAGCGACCCGACCAAAAAGAGTGGGGATTTAGCGGCGGCGTCACCGAAGATGGCAAATACTTGATTATCTCTGTTTGGCAGGGAACTGAAACCAAAAACTTGATTTTCTACAAGGATTTAACTGCACCGGAATCAACCGTTGTAGAACTGATTAGCGAATTCGAGGCTGAGTACAGTTTCATCGACAATGAGGGCTCTATTTTCTGGTTTCAAACAAACTTAAATGCACCGCTGGGCCGCGTAATTGCGATCGACACCAACAACCCACCTCCCTCATCCCTCGCTGGTGATGAAACTCCCCCGTCGCCCAGAGAGGGGGGGTTCACAGAAATTATCCCCGAAGCAGCAGAAACCCTCGAAGGCATAGGCCTCCTGAACAATCAATTTGTCGCTTCCTACTTGAAAGACGCCTACACCCAGATTAAAATTTTCAACTTAGATGGCTCTTTCGTGCGAGAAGTTGCCTTGCCCGGAATCGGTTCGGCGGGAGGATTCAGCGGCAAGCGGCACGACACCGAAACTTTTTATGCTTACACCAGTTTCACCGCACCTAACATCATCTATCACTACAATATGGTGACGGATGAAAGTACGATTTATCGCCAACCAAATGTCGATTTTAATCCAGACGATTACGAAACAAAACAAGTATTTTACCCAAGCAAAGACGGTACGCAAGTACCCATGTTTATCACCCACAAGAAAGGCTTGCAGTTGGATGGCAATAATCCCACCTACCTTTACGGATACGGTGGTTTTGGTATCTCGCTAACTCCGAGTTTTTCTGTTAGCAGGATAGTGTGGTTAGAGATGGGTGGAGTTTATGCGATCGCCTGTTTGCGGGGAGGCGGCGAGTACGGCGAATCATGGCACGAAGCAGGCAAAAAGTTGAACAAGCAAAACGTGTTTGATGACTTTATAGCTGGCGCTGAATGGTTGATAGAAAACAAGTACACCAAATCGGCTAAATTGGCGATCGCAGGCGGTAGTAATGGCGGTTTATTAGTAGGGGCTTGCATGACTCAGCGGCCGGAATTGTTCGGTGCAGCGCTGCCGGCAGTCGGCGTTTTTGATATGTTGCGCTTCCACAAATTTACCATTGGTTGGGCTTGGACTTCTGAATACGGTTCGCCGGAAAATCCCGAAGAATTTCCCACAATTCACGGCTATTCTCCCTTGCACAATCTCAAACCGGGAACGGCTTATCCAGCGACAATGATTACAACTGCCGATCACGACGATCGCGTGGTTCCGGCCCACAGTTTCAAGTTTGCTTCTGCTTTGCAAGAAACCCACGCGGGAGAAAATCCCGTGTTAATTCGGATTGAAACGAAAGCGGGACACGGTGCCGGCAAACCCACTGCGAAAGTGATTGAAGAATTGGCTGATGAATGGGCTTTTTTAGTGCGGGAACTCGATATTGACGCTTAGCAAGCGGCGTTAGAGGGTGCGATCGACGCAGTTTGATGATTTAGATATAAACAGAGTGTAAAGGACGATCGTACTTTTTGAATTCAAGGGCGATCGTTCTTTTTTGTCACCGCAATCCTGGTATTAACATATATAATTTGTCAAGGTTTTTTTGTTAAATTTTGTAGCTTTAAGTTGCTATTATTACATGGCTGTGAGTTTACTGCACCCCAAAGTAGTATAAGTATAAATCTCTAGAAATGCCGTACTCTCAACTTTCAAGAGCGATCGCACCTCAAAGTCAAAATCTGCCAATTTTTAGGCAATTAATATTTTCAGTATATTTACAGTTCAAGCTGTCTGAGGAATGAGAATTAAATAACTTCCACTCTTGAAAGTGGGATGGGCTCTTATAGCCCGTCCACTCATGACGGGCTTTCAGGCCCATCCCACAATAACAATTAAAATTGTAAGTTATTTAATTCGCGATCCTGAGCCAGCCTCGATATCACCAGACTCAGAAAAGCGGCATGAGGGGTCAGACCCCTTGTACTGATAAATCCGTAAGTAATTTACCATGTAACTAACGTTAGACCTGATATCATTTTTCCCAAAAATAGAGGGTTTTGGCTAATATGAAGGCTGTGACCCCTTATTCATGTTATGATTGGCAGCGATCGGTCGCATCAGGACATCCAAGGGCGATCGCTGCAATTCCTCTCTAATGATTGCCTAACATCACAAATAACAAATACAGGAAAATATTATATATCCTAAAAAAAATATTTTTCAAAACTTTATACTGCAAAGTTTATCATCCTCTATGAAAAGGGGTAGCTTAGATTTAGCAACCAAATTAACCAACAATAAGAACCATCCCAAATCTGTCAATTTTGTCATCTACACAAGCACGGAAATCTACCAACATGGAAACTAAAATCTTGAGACAAGCTAGCCATAAAGCAGAGACGGCTAGCCGAAAAAATCTAGCGATTGTGGATTCAAAAGTAGAAAACTACCAAGAGTTGCTCAGGGGAGTGAAAAGCAATACAGAAGTAATCCTGCTCGATAGATTCCGGGATGGAATCGAACAAATTGCCGAAATAACAGCATCAAGGCACAGCCTCAACAGCATTCAAATAGTTGCTCACGGCGCATCAGCATCAGTAGAAATCGGCCGGGCAGAACTCAATATTCACAATATAGAAACCTATTCCAGCCAATTGCAGCAGTGGGGTAAAGCTCTCAACGAAACAGGTAGTATTCTGCTGTTAAGTTGCAACACAGGCGCAGGGGAATCTGGTCTAAAATTCATACAAAAACTCAGCCAAATAACAGGAGCAAATGTTGCAGCTTCCAACAATCTAACAGGGAGTGCAGCATTAGGCGGCGACTGGGAATTAGAAATTACTACAGGACAAATAAATACCGAAATAGCCTTTGAAAAAGAAGTCCTAGAAGGCTACACATCAGTCCTGGCTACCTTAGCGGCTGAAGAATTTAAAAATTCAACCGCGATCGGGCCTTGGATATATGGAATTGCTGGCACATCGGCTCTACCAGGCTTAACGGCAGGCCCTGCTAATCCCAGCGGCGTTATTCCCGCTTTAGGGATTGGCGATACACCCGGAACAGGTGCTTTGAGATTAACATCAAACGCCTTTGACCAAGCAGCTTTTGTAATCTACAACAACCCCATCTCCGCCACTGAGGGTCTGAGAATTACCTTTGATTTCTTTGCCTATAACAGAGGTACTGTCCCTGATCCGAATGGTGAGCTCCTTGGTGCGGATGGCATTAGTTTTTTCCTCATTGACGGAACAGCTACGCCAACACAAGCGGGAGGCTTTGGCGGCTCTCTCGGCTATGCTCAGAATAATAGGGATGGAATTGTACCGGGTATTAAAGGAGGTTATTTAGGTATCGGATTAGACGAGTTTGGCTTTTTTTCTGCCAGTCAATCAGGATCGGGAGGGCGTGTGGGCGGCCCGGGGCAGAGGCCGGATTCATTAGGAATTAGAGGCAGCGAAAACACATCTTATAAATTTTTAACTAGCACTCCCATTGCCATTGGTATAGATAATACAATGGCGCCCAGTCGCACTACTCCTAATACTAAAAGAAGCGTCCAAATTACATTATTCCCGACGAGTTCAGCAACACCTAACCATCGTCTTACAGTTGCCTTCGATTTGACCGGCGACGGCGACTTTAATGATGCGGGCGAAACACCGATCGACATACCAAATTTGGAAGCCCTAAACGGAGAAGTGCCACGTACTTTTAAATTTGGCTTTGCTGCTTCGACAGGGGGAAACACAAACATTCACGAAGTTAACAATGTCATCGTCCAAAGTATAGATGAGCCTGCACTCCGCGCCGACGTTTCCATTGTTAAAAAAGGCCCGCTGTTCGCCACACCCAACAGCACCATTACCTATACGATTACCTCCACAAATAACGGGCCAGACAGCGCCGAAAGCGTCCTGATTCAAGATCCCCTGCCTGCAGGCTTAAGTTTCGTCAGCGCCTCCGACCTCGCCACATACAATCCCACAACGAGGACGGTCATCTGGCCGGTGATTCCGACTCTGGCTAACGGTGCTAGCCAAACCCGCACCATCACAGCCACAGTTTCCCCAACAGTCACAGCTCCCTTAACTAACACTGCCTATAGCACATCCAGCACTTTCGACCCAAATCTAGCTAACAACAATAGTTCCCAACCCATCTCTCAAGTCTCAACTACAATTGTTGCTGCTCTTGCCGACGTTGTTACCACCAAAACCGGGACTGCGGCTGCAGCACCGGGTGAAACAGTTACTTACATAATTTCCACAGTCAACAACGGGCCAAGCACAGCCACAAACGTCACCGTTACCGACAGCATTGTTCCCGGTTTAAATATAGTTAGTCTACCCAACGAGGCTGTTTACAATGCAGAGACTGGGATTGTCACCTTCCCAGCGATTCCCAGCTTGCCTTCCGGTGCTCCTCCTGCCATCAACACAGTCAGCTTCATCGCACCTGCATCCGGCAGCGTCAGCAACACCGCCAGAAGTACCTCAGCTACCCCCGATCCTTTTCCTGAAAACAACAACGGTACTGATCCGCTGGCTACCTTCACCACAACTCTGACACCTAGTGCCGACGTTGTTACCACCAAAACCGGGACTGCGGCAGCAGCACCGGGTGAAGTAGTTACTTACACAATTTCCACAGTCAACAACGGCCCAAGCACAGCCGAAAACATCACAATTACTGACAGCATCCTTCCCGACTTAACAGGAGTCATCCCCTCCGACGGCGGCGTCTACGATCAGGTTACAGGTATAGTCACCTTCGCGCCCGTTCCCAGCTTAGCCAGCGGTGTCACCGTCAACAACACAGTCCGCTTCATCGCACCTGCATCCGGCAGCGTCACCAACACCGCCAGAAGTACCTCAACTACCGCTGACCCCACTCCAGGCAACAACGCATCTACAGTCACCACAACTCTCACACCTAGTGCCGACGTTGTTACCACCAAAACCGGGACTGCGGCTGCAGCACCGGGTGAAATAGTTACTTACACAATTTCGACAGTCAACAACGGCCCAAGCACAGCGGAAAACGTCACCATTACCGACACCATCCTTCCCGACTTAACAGGAGTCATCCCCTCCGACGGCGGCGTCTACGATCAGGTTACAGGTATAGTCACCTTCG
>NZ_JAUBUY010000038.1:0-315 GCF_036705565.1 Microcoleus sp. AT8-B5 | reverse complement strand
ACCAACACCGCCAGAAGTACCTCAACTACCGCTGACCCCACTCCAGGCAACAACGCATCTACAGTCACCACAACTCTGACACCAACTCCAACTCCCACACCAACTACAACTCCCACACCAACTACAACTCCCACACCAACTACAACTCCCACACCGACTACAAGTCCAACTCCCACACCGACTACAAGTCCAACTCCCACACCGACTACAAGTCCAACTCCCACACCGACTACAAGTCCAACTCCCACACCGACTACAAGTCCAACTCCCACACCGACTACAAGTCCAACTCCCACACCGACTACAAGTCCAACT
>NZ_JAUBUY010000002.1:291151-297347 GCF_036705565.1 Microcoleus sp. AT8-B5 | reverse complement strand
ACTTAGATGCTAATCCTATTTTCCGCCGACGCGGCGATGGGTATCGCGAACCTTTGTTCGATAAGGACTTTTCATTTGGCGATATTGCGAACAATTCTGCTCGGGTTGCACCTTGGTATACGCCGGAACACAGTTTTGAACATGGTGTTGATGCTGCTCCTTGGGAGGGAATTGGTACGGGGTGGTTTTATTCGGTTTTGGGTGGCGGTTCGGAGTTGCGTCCCCAAACGAATGTAGAGCGCATCCCGGTAGATTTTGACAATACTTATGATGCCAGGATGCGGGGAGATGGGGCGGTTCCCACTTTGTTTAACGGCAATTTTGATGCGGTTTTTAATCCGCAGGGTGGTAATCGGACTATTTTTTCTGATGCGATTCCTGGCTGGTCTTTTCATAATGGCGAAACGTCAGCGAGTGTAACTACAAGCAATCTAGTTGATGTAAATCAGCTATCTGCAACACAGGCTCCGGCTTTGCACGCAGAACTGGATAGGATAGGAGTAGATCGAACTCAAGCTAATTATGCTCTGAAGTTAGACTCAGGCAAAAGTATTACCCACAACCGTTTTGTTGTACCTGATTGGGGAAATTTACGCTTTGACCTCCATGTTCCCGAAGCAGAACTGAAACGAGGAAGAAATGTTTTGGTCACTTTGTCAGCAGCAGATGGAAGTCCTTTAGGCGTTTCATCATCCATCAACTTGACGCGAGCAAATCGTACACCAGGTGCTTATTTAGCAGACACCCAAAAGATTGATTATGGAATTGAAGGGTTTGAGACTTTCCAAATAGAGGTACCTGACAATTTGCGCGGTAAAGTAGCAACCCTCAAGTTTGAAGTAGTTGGTGGCGGTACTGTTTACTTAGATAATGTATTTTTCAAAAGTCAACATCTACTGTTTGGAAATCCCTCAGATGCAAGGAACACAACTGACCTTGACGTTGCAGATAGCAATAACTATTTGCTAGAGAAAGCACAGTTTGCCACTGCTTATGATGACAGCAGTAAAACTCCTAAATGGGTAAGTTGGCAAATGAATCGAAAGTGGCTGGGTGAAACTCCTCGCTCAAAAATAGACTTTATTGAAGATAAAAGTATTCCTGAAAGCTGGGGTCGGATCGTAGATAAAGACTACCGTGGCAGTGATTACTCAAAGGGGCATATGCTACCTTCGTCTCACCGCACCAATAGCGAAAAAGACAACATAGCCACTTTTCTGTTGACAAATGTAGTTCCACAGCATTATGATAATAACAATGATTTCCGAGGAGAAATCCCTGATAGTCCAGCATGGACAAGTTTCGACGGTTTTCTTAAACAGATTACTGAGACCGATCCAATTACTGAAACCCCAAAAGAGCTTTATGTTGTTGCTGGGGGTTATGGCAGCAATCTGAATCCGCAGCGTTTCAGTCATAACTCGAAGCCTAGCACATTAACAAACCCCCAAATTCTTACTAACAAAGGAATCAATATTCCTGGTTGGACTTGGAAGGTTGTACTGGATTTAGAGCAACCAGGACTGACTCCTGCTAATGTCACAATTGCTAACGCTGGAACTTATGGCATTTTGACACCCAACGAAGTTGAGCCAGATCATGTACCAACTAATCCAAATGGCACAGTGGGTAATAATGGAGATTTTCCGGTACCAGTTCCTCACCCTTTCAATAGTTTATTAGGGTTGAGTCTTCCAGACATACAAAACAAAGCTGCTTGGAGAAATTGGCAAACATGGAAGCTGACTGTTAACCAAGTTGAGGAATTGACTGGACTTGACTTTTTCTCAAATATTCCCGACGAGATTGAGGAAATAATCGAATCATAAGGCTGATGGTCTAGACATCAAACAAAGTAGCCTGGAAAGCTGACTTGGCTTACCAGGCTCTTGACTTTTAATGAAATTGAACTATATATAGCGAACCTAAATGATTTGTGCAAAGCAAAATATTTGAAAATGCTATCCAGCCAGCATTACTATTACACACTCTTACATAAATGATTTAGGTTACTCATAATTTTCATCTTCATTATTAATAGTTCCATCTGGCATGATGGTATCACTAAAAATCAAACGCCCCTTTGGACTGACTTGAAATGTTGCCCCCATCAAGTTGGCTCTGGTCAGGTTGGTACAATTCAATAGCGTACAAAACAAGCTGGCTTCTCTCAAGTCAACATCAATTAGGTCGCCTAAGAGTTGAGCGTAATCTAGGATAGCATCCCTCAAATTGGCACCAGTCAATATAGTCAGCGATAGGGTAGCAAACTCTAGGTTAGCACTGCTCAAGTTAGCACCGCTGAGATTAACATAACTCAAATCGGCTCTAGTCAAGTTAGCACCGCTGAGATTGATACCACTCAACTCATTCTGACCTGGTTGGAGGTCTTCGATGTATGTCACGTTAGCAACGTTTAAGTCAGCATGACTTAAATCAACTCCTGAGAAATCCCTTTCTCCCGCAGCGTATCGCCTATATAGTTCTTCAACGTCCATGTTGGATGTCCTGAATCTATTTACACTATCAATAATACTGCATTCACTAAATAGCGATCGCGCCTCTTTTTATATTAAATCAATTCCCCACCCTATTAAGGATAGAATCGAAGCAATGTTCAAGTTAACACCACTTAAATCAACCCTAGAGTAATCCCTTTATTCAGCAGTATATTGAGATTTAGGAGAAGACGACCTATGAAAGGATCGCTATTTACTGAAATGAGTGCCTCAGAATTGCTCGAACGTTATGCTGCTCTTGAGCGAAACTTTGCTGGGATTCGTGTTAGTGCGTTCATATATTTGGAAGGAGCAATCTTGAGCGATGCCAATTTTTCCGGGGCTGTTCTGCAGGGTTCGATGATTGGAACTGACTTCACTCGAAGTTACCTGATTGGAGCCGAATTGGCTGAAGTGTCTCTGGAGAAAGCCATCCTGCAACATACCCGCTTGGATGGAGCTACCCTCGCTCAATCGATCCTCGATCGAGCTGACTTGACTCATGCTTGTTTTGTACGTGCCGAGTTGGATGAAACCCTGGTGGAGAAGACCAACTTCTATCGCTCTAATTTGTTCGGTGCTTCCGGTGTAGACATCGAATACTGGCTGGAACAAGAATGTATTTTCTGCCACACTATTATGCCCGATGGCAGTGAGAGGAATGATGGGTGCCAACGTCTAGGTATTTGTGTGTATTAATTCACTTGGAGCCGCTGTAACAGCGGCTCGTGAACTTTCTTTATATTATTAAATCAAACAACGTAGGCGGGAAAACTTGCTAGGCCTACCAGGCTCTTGACTTTTAATAAAATTGAACTAATCTTCATCTTCATTAATACTGCATTTACTAAAGAGCAATATTAGCCGATCGCCCTTTTACCGCCTTTTACCCCTTTGAAGACTTACAACGAAGAAAACCTGGGACGACTGGCAGCGGAGTCAACATTACGATCGCTCGTAACTCAACTCTTAAATTCTGGAATGAGTCGGGAACAGGTAGCGCAAATGATGAATTTATCAACCGTGGAAGTGAGACGATTGGTAGGGGAAAACTTTTGTTCGATCGCACTTTTCCAAGATATCAAGAATAGTGCGATCGAATTATTGGACAAAATGAGAACAGTCAACAGTCAACAGTTAACAATTAACGAATGACTAGAGAGGCTTATTAGTAGGTTTAAAACCCTGCTTTTGAAAATAGGTTCGGAATACCTCTTGAGCAATTGGTGCCGCCGATACAGAACCAAATCCGCCGCCTTCAACTATAACTGCGATCGCAACTTCCGGTTTGTCAGCGGGAGCAAAACCCACAAACATAGAATTGTCAGGATGACCGGGCATTTCCACCGTCCCAGTCTTACCAGCACTTAAAGGAATAGTACCATCATTCATGCGTTTGCCAGTACCTTTTTTCACCACGTCAATCAATCCCTCGCGAACAACATTCAAAGTGGCAGGCTTAATACCTGTGGGAACTTTTTTGGTAATAGGAGTGTTAGTTTGAGAAGCCAATAAATGCGGCTGAACTCGATAACCGCCATTAGCAACAGTTGACACCATCACAGCCAATTCTAAGGGAGTACAAAGTACCAAACCTTGACCGATCGACATTGTTACCGTATCCCCAACATACCAATCTTCCCCATACATTTTCTGTTTCTCTGCTGGTACCGGAACTTGACCGTGATTGGCGGATTCCAACCCCAAAAGGTCTAAATTAATAGTACCGCCAATGCCCATTTTTTTAGCTGCTTTCGCCATTTCTTCGGGGCCGGCAGCCATACCTACTTGATAGAAAAACGTATTGCTGCTGTAGGCTAAAGCGTCGCGGAAACCGATAACGCCGTAACCGCCGCTGTGTTCGTTAAAAGAAATTCCGCCGATCGTAATTGAAGAAGAAGTGGCCACAGTCGAGTCAGGAGAAAACTTGCCCGACTCCATCCCCGCTATAGCAGTGACAATTTTAAAAGTGCTACCGACTGGATAACCTTGAACGGCTCGATTTAAAAACGGTTTTTCTGGCCCTTGCAGCCGCTCCCATTCTGTTTGAGTCACCTTGCGGGTGAAAATATTGGGGTCAAATGTCGGCCAACTAGCCATTGTTAAAAGAGCTCCGGTTTTTACGTCGATCGCCACAACTGCACCCAGGCGATCGCCCAAAGCTTTTTCTGCAGTTTTCTGCATATCTAAATCTAAAGTTAGCTGCACCGGTTTGCCGGGAATAGGGTCTTTTACACCTAAATCTTGGATTTCCTCGCCCTTAGCATTCACCTCGATTAAACGGTTTCCCCAAACGCCCTCTAAAGTTGAATTGGCTAATTTTTCAACTCCCATTTGACCCACGAGCATCCCCATCGGATATGCAGGATTAGCTTTTAATTGCTCTAAACTAGCTTCGCCGACGTACCCCAAAAGGTGAGCTGCTAATTGCTGGTGGGGATTGTCTCGGCTCGATTCTACGCGAATTTCAACTCCCCGCAAACTATTAGCTTGTTCTCCCAAAGCGACGAAAGTACCGACATCAATATCCTTACTAATTCGCACTGGCAGGGCCGATCTGTAGCCAGCGGCATCGATTTTTTTGACAATTTCGGCCGCGGGAAGTTTGACGATCGGGCCCAGTGTAGCGGCGATCTCTTGCCACTCCTTGGCCGATCGCTCTTTTGGCCACACATAGACCGATCGAGATACGCGGCTGGCCGCAAAAATTTTGCCGTTGCGGTCTAAAATTTGACCGCGAGTCGCTGGGACTGAAACAGGGCGAATACGGTTATTTTCCGCCCGCTGTCGGTTGTAGGCTCCCTGTATCAGTTGCAATTCGGCTAGACGAAATATTGGTAGCGCCATCAAGGTAGTGACGATCAGCATAAAAATCATAACTTGGAGCGATCGGCTGCGTTGCCGTGAAGCATTGTCCAAGCCATTTTTGTCGAATCGGACTTTAGAGTTAAAAGAAAAATCGCCAGCCATATTAATTAATCTGCTCTTTTTATTCAACTAACAGGTTGATACGGTTCCCATCCGGATTATTTTGCCTATGATACAGCGATTATAACTTCTCACTCTTTAGTGACAGACATAAATTCGGCCCGTTGGTAGACGAATCAGCCGGATTGCTTGATTAAGGTATATAAGATGTATGTTAAATATCAAGTTTTTTTGACAATTCAACTGTTAAGGAGGTACGAGCGCTGTGGAACCGATCGATTTTTTGATTGCTTGGCTGGTGACGGGTAGCAGCTTGCTACTGATTTCTCAACTCCCGATCGGCGTAGAAATTGACAGCACACCGAAAGCAGTAATTTCCGCTGCGGTTTTGGGAATGTTGAATGTTTTAATTTTGCCCATTCTGAAAGCAGTTTTTTTCGTGCCGAACCTACTGACGTTGGGGTTGCTTTCCGGCGCGTTTGCTTTTGTAATGAACGTGATTGTTTTTGCCTCGGCTGCGAAGCTAGTTGAAGGATTTAGTTTGCGGATGGGCCTTTGGAGCGCGGTACTGGGGGCGATCGCCTTGGCTGTAGTTAGCAGCTTTATCAACGGCGCACTAATTTAGCAACTTCCCCGGATAAAGGGCGATAGAAATCGCCCGATATTTCCCACCCTTAGCTGGCGCGTTTCGTGTGCCTACAACCGATTTCTATCGCCGAATATTTCTTCTCCCTTCTTCCTTCAATCCGTTACATCCGTTACATCCGTTA
>NZ_JAUBUY010000002.1:155897-291051 GCF_036705565.1 Microcoleus sp. AT8-B5 | reverse complement strand
AAAAATCCGTTGCCGAACTTCCTTCAATCCGTTACATCCGTTACATCCGTTAAAAAATCCGTTGCCGAACTTCCTTCAATCCGTTACATCCGTTACATCCGTTAAAAAATCCGTTGCCGAACTTCCTTCTTACTTGCCAATCACCGACTTATAGGCTGTCACCTTAAGATCAATCCCAGTAATATCTGTCCCAACAACAACAGCCGCCGCTCCTAAATCCAAGGCTTTTTTAGCCATTTCCGGCCCCGATATCCCGCCTTCGCAGATAACGGGAACCTTAAGCTTTTCTACCATTTCCGCAAGCAAATCAAATCCCGGCGGCGACAAATTTTCCGTCTGGGCAGTATAGCCAAAAAGAGTAGTTGCTACAGTATCTGCACCAGCTTCGGCTGCCGCGATCGCAGCTTCTATTGTATCTACATCCGCCATCACTAATTTGCCCAATTCACTGTGAATTCGCGCGATTAACGTCTTTAAATCTTCGCCGGGAGGACGGTTTCTCTCAGTAGCGTCAACGGCGATAATATCGGCTCCAGAAGCGGCGATCGCCCGCGCGTCTTCAAACCGAGGAGTAATGTAAATCTCGCATCCCGGCAATTGCTGCTTCCAAATCCCAATTATGGGAGCGGATATCTGTTTACGCACCGCCCCAATGTGAGCCGGAGTGTCAATCCGCACCCCCGATGCACCTCGATTGATAGCGGTTCGCGCCATTGCCGCAATTACGATCGGATCGTGCAGCGGCGAATCAGCAGGTGCTTGACAAGAAACAATTAATCCTGTAGGAATTTGACAATTAATCATGGGGAATTGCGGATGGGGAATGGGTAATTGGGAATTACAAATTATACCAGTTCAAAAAAAGAATGTAACTGTAGACCATATCCCAACCCATATCCAATGAGTCAATCGATTTTAGATTTTAGATTTTAGATTTTAGATTGAGCCCACGGATAAATGCTCTTTCTTGAGGATTTTCTATTTTCGATTTTGGATTGATTCCAGGGATAAATCACGTGGCGGGTACCACATGAAGAAATTCGTGGTCATTCCCCAATCTAAAATCTAAAATCTAAAATCTAAAATTGTATTACCCATTACCAATCCCAGCCATTAAAGAAATAATTTTGTCCAGCAATTGCTCGGGATGAATCGGTTTAGCCAAACAATCGTTAGCTCCCGCCGTCACAAAAGATATCTGATCGGGCGGAATTTCATTAGCGCTTAAAGCCAGAATCTTGATATTTTCAGTAGCGGGTTTTTCGCGCAGTTGGTGAATTATTTCGCAGCCATTCATACCGGGCAAACGCATATCGACAATCACAGCATTCGGCTGCAAAAGTTCAATTTGTTCCACCGCCGCTGAACCTTCAATCATCCACACCACTTGCAGTCCTGCTGCTGTCAGGATATCGCAAATCAACATAGCAGTTTCTTCATCTTCTTCCACGAGTACGAGACTGCCCCGCGAGGAATAATGCAGCGGTAAAGATGAATTAGATTTTTCATAGGTTAATTTTGTGGATTCATCTTTGGTTAGAGTTTGGATGGGTATAAAAACGGTAAAAGTAGAGCCGACATCAACTGTAGAGTTAACTTCGATCGCACCGCCGTGAAGCTCTACTAACTGTTTAGTTAAGGCCAATCCCAGACCGGTGCCGCCGTATTCGCGGCGGTAGGGGGAATCCAACTGCTGGAATTTTTGAAACAACAGCGATCGCTGATCTTCGGGAATTCCAATGCCGGTATCTTTGATTTGAAAAACAGCGGTGCTGCCTGCAGGTGCAGTACCGGGATGCCGCACTGCCGACGTTCGATTTTTATCTTCTGTCACCCAAACTCGCAGGATGACTCGCCCGCCTTTGGGAGTAAATTTAATCGCATTTCCTAAAAGATTGAAGAGAATTTGTCTCACGCGGCGCGGGTCAGCGATGAAGCGATCGCACTCTTGTTTTATCCGCTGTTCTTGCAGCAGTTCCACGCCTTTAGCCGCAGCTTTTTCTTTGAGGGCGTGCAGGCTCTGAGAAGCTAATTTAGAAAGTGAAAATTCACTAATTTTTAATACTGCTTTTCCCGCTTCTACTTGCGATAAATCTAAAATATCGTTAATTAATTCTAATAAGTGGTCGCCACTGTCTCGGATAGTTTGCAGGTACTGCCGCTGCTTTTGCACTGGCACTTCTTTACTGCCAACTTTGCCGTAAGACCACCGCAGCAGCGTGTCAGAAATGCCGATGACGCAAGTCAGAGGAGTCCGCAATTCGTGGCTCATAGCTGCCAAAAATTCGCTCTTGGCGAGGCTGGCAGACTGGGCTGCAACCAGTGCATCGCGCAGTTCTCGCGTGCGCTCTATTACGCGCTGTTCTGAGGTGCGCTTTTGCTGCTGGACTTGTGCATAAAGTTCGGCTTGGTAAATCGCGATCGCCAAATGTTCTGCTATTTGTCGCAAAAATGTTTTTTTGCTTTCTTCCCACTCGCGAAAAGTACACTGGTGGGCAATTAGCAGCCCCCACAAGTCGTCTTGAACTACGATCGGCACTAGCAACTTTGCCCGCACCTTCGCCCGCCGCATCAACTCTAAAAAACAAGGCTGCGAAGAGTAACTTGTTTCCACATCCGCGACGCACAAAGCCAAACCTTTGCGATATTTTTCTCGGTCAATGACTCCATTGGTAAAACACTGCGCGTCTTCACTAAAATTTAGTACAGACGAGATACCATCATTGGCTAAAGCTTCGTAGGTAACGCGACCTAAATACAAGTAAGACCCGGAAGTTTCTGGGATTTCGCCACACCCAGAAACTGCCGCAGGATTTTCTTTAGCTAACTCGACCTTGTGCGGCGCTGGCACTTTTTCAAATTGATAAATTAACAGGCGATCGACATCCAAAAACTCTCGCACTTGCTCGACTGCTTTTGACAAAATTACAGGCAATTCCAAACTCTGGCGGATTTGAGTTGTCACCTGATTCAAAAGTCGCTCTTGTTCAAGCTGTTGCTGCAAAGCATCTTCTACTGGCTGACAAAATGAAATGCAGGGACTGGCAATTTGTAATTGATTGACGGCTTCGGCAATCTGGCTTTGTAGCGTTTCTGGATCTATAATTTTGGGCGCTGATTTTCCCTCTATTTCTGTTTGGCTGTGTAGGGGCAGGCGATTATTTTGGCTGGCCTTAGCAGCGAGAATATCCAGCAAATTTAGGGTGAATTCGCTTTGCAGAACGGCCGAGTTGGGCTGTATATTTTTAATTGCTTGTTTGAGGGCGCGAATGTCAATTTTCCACGGGGGTGCGGGCTTTATTTCTGCGAGTTTGTCTGCGATGGGAGACAGGAAATTGGCGATCGCCCCAGGGTCGAAAGTCAACTGCACATTCAATTGCGAATAGAGATTTTTTTCGCTGTGTTTGCGTCCGTTTGTTGCGAGCTCATCTAATACCTTGCCCTGCAGCAGCGCGCTAAAATGCTCTGATACTACTGCTGCAAACCTTTCCGACGAATTTTCCAGATTTTGAGAATCAGCGATCGCATCGTCGGTGAGCCAAATCGCCCCTGGGATTTCAGCCATTTGCTGTAACAACTGGTAAGCAGCCTCAAAGGTTGCTAGCGGCAAAGTCCGATTTAAGGTTTTTGGTTTCAATCTAGATATTTTCCCGGTTGTTTTAAAGAACAAAATATGAATGCCCCTGTTGTGAGGACGGAACCCGTGGGACAACTGGCGTGGCCGATCCAACAGACTTGAGATGACAATAGTCAGACACTAGGTAATAGAAGGCCCCAGGGTCAGAGAGTTAATTTTTCCCTATAGTTGTCCTTTTTCTTCTGGGCGAGTAACCCCCACTTCAGCGTTTTACGAGCGCGAAAGCGGTAGGAGGAAACAGGGGGAAGGGATAGGGCTGTATAATCGATCGCTTCTGGTTGTGTTTGTGAACCGGGTTGTTGATGGAAACTAAGCAATTCCACTCCCATTGCTGGGGTGAAGTTAGCACGCGCCTTTGTTTTCTGAGCTGATTCGCCTAATGGCACGTCCTTAACCCAAATAAAAATGTTTAACCCTTAACGACAGAACAGGGGACTAGCTACGCATCCGCTTGGTGTCATTACTCACAAAACCTAGACATCAAAGGTCTCAGGCTGGTCAACTGAAAATGAAGTTTTAGGCCCCAAGCCCAGTCACTTCCGTGCTGGGTCGTTGACTACTTTCAACAATCTTATTCCAGTATTGTAAAACTTCGTTGAGTTTATAAGCCATTATAAACAAGAATGGTATCATATCGCTATGAGTGTTGAACAAGAAATACGCACAGCCCAAAGAAGGGAAGTCTCAAATGCAGCTAACAGAGAGGCACATCATTAAATCCACGGAACACCGTTTCGCCCAAATAGACGAACTAGCTTTCAAGTCCAAAAACCTCTACAATGCCGCCAATTACGTCATTCGTCAGAGCTTTATTTATGGATGGGGTTATGTCAGTTATAACGAAATGAACCGATTGATGAAGTCTCATGAAGCCTACAAGGCTTTGCCTGCTAAAGTAAGTCAGCAAATCTTGATGGTGCTAGACAATAATTGGAAATCGTTTTTTGAAGCCGTTAAAGCTTACAAAGCTGATTCTTCAAAATTCACGGGTCGTCCAAAACTGCCAAAGTACAAAGATAAGACTAAAGGGCGAAACCTTCTCGTCTACACGATTCAAGCAATTAGCAGCAAACAGTTGAAGAAAGGAATCATTAAACTTTCCGGCACTGAACTTTCAATTAAAACCCAACTCAATCCCAACCAGATTTGTCAAGTTAGACTGGTTCCGAAATGTGATTCCTATGTAATTGAGGTGATTTATGATGAAGCGGAGTCCACCCTTGGCAATGCCAACTCTGTAGCTAGTATTGATTTGGGACTGGATAATTTAGTGGCGTTAACTTCAAATCAACCGGGATTTATCCCTTTGTTGATTAACGGGCGACCATTGAAATCGATCAACCAGTTCTACAACAAGCGGAAAGCACGATTGCAATCCCACTTAAAAGGGAATCGCAAAACTTCACCCCGCATGAGCGCGCTTAACTCGCTGTCGCCATCAAAAAGTTGATAATTACTTACATCATGCTAGCCGTCTAATTATTAACCTTTTGCTCACCAAGCAGATTGGGACGCTAGTAATTGGCAAGAACGCGCAGTGGAAAACAGAAATCGAGTTAGGGAAGCAAACCAATCAAAACTTTGTTAGTATTCCTCACTCTCGATTAATTGAAATGTTGGAGTACAAAGCTCGGTTGGCGGGAATCACAGTAATTGTGCAGGAAGAATCCTACACATCCCGATCCAGTTTTTTAGGTTTAGACCCAATTCCTGTTTATGGAAAAACAGAAAAAGAGCCTGTGTTTACTGGTAAACGGATTAAGCGGGGTTTGTACAAAACGTCGAGTGGTCAGCTAATTAATTCCGATGTGAATGCAGCGTACAATATCCTCAGAAAAGCAATCCCAAATGCCTTTAGCAATGGGATAGGGAGCTGCGTAGTTCAGCCGAGGCGGGTCGATCCGCTCAAAGCAAAAGTGAAAGGGGAGGGACTTAACGCCCCCCATGTCTATAAATGACTATACTTTTGCCAGCTATAATATTAATATATAATTTGTTAACTTGTACTTAACACTATCCGGGTAAATGAGCAATCCAACTCAACTCACCCCCGATTTCACGATCGGACATCTGCCGTGTCACGACTTCCAAGTGAGCGCTGCAACTCTAGGACAGGTAGTGGCTGAAAGATTTGAGCAAGAACCCGACCTGCCGGGAGTCATTATTACTCATGAATCACAGGTATTGGGCATGATTTCTCGCGTCAAATTTCGAGAGCAAATGAGTTTTCCCGATCGCGTAGAACTTTACGGGTCACACCCGATTCGAGCCTTGTTAGATTTTATTAGAATTCCGCCTTTGCTGCTTTCGGAAAACTGGAAAATTGACGATGCTGTCCAAGCGTCTTTCAACAGGCATAGAGACTTGATTTATGAACCGATAATTGTGGTAATGGAAGACCAGAGCCACCGCCTTTTGAACATTCATACTCTGGTGATTGCCCAGTCAAAGATTTTAGCACAAACCAACAAAGCTATTCAAAAATACAGACTAGAAAGACACAAGTATTTGGCGCTGATTCAACAAGAAAGAGCGAAAGTTCATGAATGTAATGAACTTTTAAAAAGCTACCAACGTCAAGCAGAAAAATCCCAGGTCAATCCGAATTCCCATCAAGCGGCGCTGGTCAAACAAGCTGAAGAAATTGCTCAAATGAATCAGCGATTTGTGAGGATTGCAAAACTGATTTCTTCGGAAGGTCGCCAAGCATTTCAAGCTACTTTTCAAGGTGCTAATTCTATTTGCAACAATACAGATAAAATTTTGGGCGTGGGCAAAGCCATAGCTAATGATTTAGAAACGGTTAACCGCACTTCCCGAACCATCCGGGAGGCGATCGAACAAGTCAGGCATTTAGCAGTACAGGTGGCTGTAGTTACCAATCAAATGGGAAGTCAGCCCAGCGGCCTGAGTAAAGTGAGTCTAGAAATTGGCAGACTGGCAAGTAAAACTTTTGAATTGGGGACTCAAATGGAGCAAATTGCCAGCCGATTTAAACTTCGAGTTCACGAACTCACTGAGGCAGCAAGAGCGGGTGCTAATGTGGCTAAATCCGTGACTATCAAGATCGATCGCGCCGAAATGGCTCTGTTAGAGTTGGAAGAATTAATAGCGGAAAAAAACTTCAATTCATTGACGGCTATCCAAGAACCTTTGGGAGTCATAAAAA
This sequence comes from Microcoleus sp. AT8-B5, assembly GCF_036705565.1. Lineage (NCBI taxonomy): Bacteria > Bacillati > Cyanobacteriota > Cyanophyceae > Oscillatoriales > Microcoleaceae > Microcoleus > Microcoleus sp. AT8-B5. The sequence continues at coordinate 284,245 of NZ_JAUBUY010000002.1, read as the reverse complement.
GTGTTACCGCTGATTCTTTAGTTCGAGAAATAGAACACACAGAAGTGGCGGCTTCCGAGTTGGAAGATTTAGTTAAAAATCAAGATTCCTCGCAATATTTGATTCAAAAGATTCAGCAGGCGTTGAAGTCCAAAAAGCCCTAAAATCTCAGCCGCAATCTAATGAAATATTTGTAGAGGAAAATAAATAAAAAAAAATAATTTACAATCATTCTATTTCAAGAATACCATAGCAGTTCTCAAGCGTGGTGAGGTATGCCCAATGCCCAATGCCTTAGATCCGAGAGTACCTCATGTTACTGAGAAAGGCTATATTTGTTATACTGAAGGTGAGGAATTTTCAAATTCAGTTGTAAAAAGGCTATTTAATTAGCCCCAAAAACCTCTAAAAAATTCCAAGAATAGTTGGAAGGACAGGTGACGTTTATGAAAATCCTGCTGGTAGAAGATGACACAGTTACAGTCAGTTTGCTGACTCAAGCGCTGAACTCTCACAATTACAATGTGAATGCGGCAGCAGACGGTGAAACAGCGTTGCATTTGGTGCAGGCATACGATTACGACCTGATTGTTTTGGATGTGCTGATTCCTAAACTCGATGGCATTAGTTTGTGTCGAAAATTGCGATCGTCCGGCTGCCAAATGCCGATATTACTGCTGACAGCGCTAGATAGCAGCAACGATCGAGTCCAAGGTTTAGAGGCCGGTGCAGACGATTATGTGGTCAAACCCTTTAATCTCGAAGAATTAATCGCTCGCATTCGGGCTTTGCTGCGCCGGGGTAAGGCAACTTTGTCAAGTACAAATTTGACATGGGAAAAACTGCAAGTCAACCCGGACACTACGGAAGTAACTTATGCCGAAAAAGTGCTGCACTTGACTCCTAAAGAGTACAATTTGCTGGAACTTTTCCTGAGAAATCCCCGGCGCATTTTCAGTCGCAGCGCCATCCTCGATCGCATTTGGTCGGCCGGCGAATTTCCTCAAGAAGAAGCCGTTACTGCTCACATCAAGGGGCTGCGGCAGAAGCTGAAAGCAGCCGGGATGACTGTAGATTTAGTGGAAACAGTGTACGGATTGGGCTATCGGCTCAAAAGTCTGCCGGAGGAGATTGAGAGCCAACAAGTTGGACAGGAAACGGCAGAAACTGCTAAAACTCAAGAGACTTTATCTACTGAATCCAGCGGGTCGAGCCAGGAATTAAACAAAGACGAGCGCCGTCTCAAAGTCTTGAATGCGATTGCCCAAATGCGCGGAAATTTAAAAGCTAATTTTATAGAAAAGGTGGCGATATTCGATCGCGCGATCGATCAACTCAAAAGCGGAAGCTTGGAGGGCGAAGTGCGCGAGGAAGCCCAGGCCCAAGCTCACAAATTAGTCGGTTCTTTGGGAACGTTAGGGCTGCCGAAAGGTTCGGAAGTTGCGCGCCAGATAGAACATTTGTTCAAGGCTCAAAACATCTTGAAACCGGGGACAGCCCAGCAAATTGAGGAATTTCTGCATCAGCTCAAACAGATATTCGATCGCCCGTCGCCCGAACCGGAAGGCGATTTGGTTCCTGCGGTTTCCCAAAAGCGCCGAATGCTGGTTGTTGATGATGATACTTTTGGGAGCGATCGACTCAAAACAGTAGCATCCGGTTCCGACTTCCAGATAGAAGTCGCCAACTCTCCGCAAGCGGCAAGAAATGCGATTTCTCAACAGCCTCCCGACGCGATTTTGCTGGATTTGACATTTTCCAGATCTCAGGAAAACGGACTTTCTCTATTAGCCGAACTCCGCAGTGAAAAGCCCGAAATTCCGGTAATGGTTTTTAGCGGGCACAATCAATTGAGCGATCGAATAGAAGTTGCTCGTTTGGGAGCTTCGGGCTTTTTACACAAATCTATCCCCCCAGCAGATATACTCAAAGCAGTCGCCCAACTACTCGACCAGACTGGCCCTGCTGAAGCTAAAGTTATGGTGGTAGACGATGACGTGCATCTATTGGCTGCACTGCAAGTGATTCTCCAACCTTGGGGATTTCAAGTAACAACATTGGACGATCCCGAAAAGTTCTGGGAGGTACTCGAAACGACTTGTCCGGATTTGCTAATTTTAGATGTGGAGATGCCCGGTTACAGCGGTATCGAGCTGTGTTTGGCAGTTCGCAACGATTTGCGCTGGAGCAAGCTCCCCGTGCTATTTTTGACAGCTCATTCCGAGTCGGAAACCGTGCGCCAAATGTTTGTCGCAGGTGCTGACGACTACGTTAACAAGCCGATCGTGAAACCGGAATTAATTGCTCGCCTCCTGAATCGTTTGGAGCGGACTCAACTGAGAAACAGACTGGCTCAGGCACAGCGCTAATCCCATTTTAGATTTAAAAAATTAAAGAATTGAAGAACTGGGAATGGCTGATGAGATATGGGTTTCGAGCACGTACCTACAGTTGTATTCTTTTTTTTAAATGGGATAACTAGGAGCAAATATGCAGTGCGTGTCCGAAACAAATCAGGAAGCCTTAGCCAAGACTGGGGATTGTTAGATTGTGTAATTCCGACGGGGTGCGGTTGATTGATGCTTACCCGCCGATCGAGAACACAGGCTAATTTAGAGAAATATTAATCAGATGAAAGCGATGGTATTGCCCTCAGACACAGGCACTCTCAATAACAGCGACTGCGAACTAATTTACGCCCCAGGTTCGATTCAACCTCACGGCATCCTTTTGGTGCTGGAATCTCCGGCGTTAAAAATTTTGCAAGTTAGCAACAATACTTTTGAGGCGATGGGCCTTTACCCCGAACAACTTTTGGATAAATTTTTAGAGGAATTTGTCGAGACTGAGGAAATTGAGGCTATTGAAAAAGCTTTATTTGAAAAAGACCAACGTAATGGTATCAGATTATCATTCAAAAGTCAAGACCGCCAGTCTTTTTTTGAGGGGACGCTACATCTATCAAATTCAGCATTAATTGTTGAACTAGAGTCGGTTGTTTCTCCAAAAACGAGCGATTGTTTCAATTGTTATAATTTAGTCCAAGAGCCGATAGACAAAATCCACAAAACACCAAACCTGCAAGTGCTGTGTCAGACAGCAGTTGCAGAAGTGCGGAGGATAATCGGTTTCGATCGAGCGATCGTCTATCAATTTGATGCCACCGGGGCGGGGGAAGTTGTCGCCGAAGACAAAGTAGAAAGTTTGGCTCCTTTATTGGGACTGCACTATCCGGCTACCGATATTCCCGCCCAAGCAAGAAACCTCTTCAACATGAATTTAATTCGGTTTATTCCCGATATTAACTGTCAGCCTGTAGAACTAATTCCTCACTGCAATCCGCTGACGGGTAGCCCTTTAGATATGGGCTGCTCTTTGTTGAGAACAGTTTCGCCTTGCCACGTTCAATATCTCAAAAATATGAACGTTGCCGCTAGCATGACCCTGACATTAATCAAAAATAAAAAACTCTGGGGATTGATTGCCTGTCACCATCCAACACGAAAGTATGTCAACTACGAAACAAGAACTGCTTGCGAACTACTAGCGAAGTTTGTGAATTTAGAACTCAGCTATAAACAAGATAGCGAAGACCGGGAATATGCTATTTATTTAAAAGCACTTTGTCAAAAATTTATCACGGAAATTTCTCAAAAAAACTGCTTTGTAGAAGGTTTACTAACCTACCGAGATGAATTGCTTGCCTTAGTGGGTGCTACCGGTGGAGTTGTGTGTGCCAATGAAAATTTAACAACCATCGGGCAAACCCCGGAATTGGTAGAAATCGAAAACTTAATTGCTTGGATAAAAACTCAAATAAATAATGACGTTTTTTATACAGATTCTCTCTCAAAACTGTATCCGCCCGCCGAGAATTTTCAAGAATTTGCTAGCGGTTTACTGGTGCTTGCCATGTCCGAAATGCAAAATTATTACATTTTGTGGTTCCGTCCAGAAGCACTTCAAACTGTCAACTGGGCAGGTACACCAGAGGGAAAAATTGAATTTAAACCGGATGGCACCCGATTAATTTCTCCTCGCATTTCCTTTGAGTTGTGGCAAGAAAATGTGAGGTCAAAATCTTTGCCTTGGCAGCAGTGCGAAGTCGAAATAGCCAGAGAACTTCGAGTTGCTATTACTAGCATTGAGCTGCGGAAAATCAATCAGCAGCTTAGCTTAGCTTTGTCGGCTACCAAAATTGGATTTTGGGACTGGGACGTGCAGAAAAATCACATAGTTTGGTCGAGGGAACACGAAGAGTTGTTTGGGTTGCCCCCAGGGACTTTTGCCGGAACTTATCAAAGTTTTGCAGCTTGCGTTCACCCAGAAGATTTTAAAAATATGGAGAATGCTATCAATCAGGCGATCGCCCAGCGAGGAGATTACTGTCACGAAAAGCGCGTGGTTTGGCCCGACGGCAGCATTCACTGGATGGAGGGAAAAGGTAAGTTTTTTTACAACGAAGCCGGCGATCCAGTGCGGATGGTGGGGACTGTTAGAGAAATTACCGATCGCAAAGCTAGAGAATTGCAGTTGCGCCTGTTGGAATCAGCAGTCACCACCACTAACGACGCCGTGTTAATTACCGAAGCTGAACCGATTGAGGAACCGGGGCCGCGAATTATTTATGTCAACCCAGCTTTCACGCGAATGACCGGCTATACACTAGAAGAAGTTGTGGGCAAAACGCCACGCATCTTCCAAGGTGAAAAAACTGATCGCGCCAGTCTCCATCGAGTTCGGACAGCTTTGAAAACCTGGCAGCCGGTGCGGGTTGACTCGATCAATTACCGCAAAGACGGGACGGAATTTTGGGTAGAAATGAGCATTGTCCCCATAGCGGACGAAAATGGTGAGTTTACCCACTGGGTATCAGTCCACCGCGATATTAGCGATCGCAAACTTGCTGAAGCTACCCTCCAACAGCTCAACGAACGGTTAGAAATGCGAGTTTTGCAGCGAACCAGAGAACTAGAAAGCTCTCAAGCAGAACTCCGGGAAAGCGAAGCTTTATTTCGCTCTCTGAGCGAGAGTTCCCCCGTGGGCATTTTCAAAATCGATACTGAGGGGAAATGTACCTATACAAATCCTCGCTGTCAAGCAATTGGTGGCTTCACATCGGCAGCGGCTTTAGGAAACGGCTGGATGCGGTTTGTTCACCGCGAAGACCTCAAACTAATTCTGTCTAAGTGGTCTCAATCGCAATCGCTAGATGGGGAATTTTCCGGCGAATTTCGCCACATCCAGCGAGACGGAACCATTCGGTTTTGTCGGCTTAAAACAGCTCCGATTTTTTCCGACAAAGCTCAACTAATTGGTCACGTGGGCACAGTCACAGATATCACAGAAAGTCGGGCAATTGAAAAAATGAAAAATGAGTTTATTTCGATTGTCAGCCACGAACTGCGAACGCCACTTGCCTCGATTCGCGGTTCTTTAGGTTTGCTGGCGGCTGGGGTACTGAAAAATAAACCGGAAACTGCCAAACAGATGTTAGAAATCGCTTCGAGCGATACCGAACGGTTAGTGCGTTTGGTCAACGATATTCTCGACTTAGAACGGCTCGATTCGAGCCAAGTTATCCTCGTCAAGCAGTGGTGCGATGCCCAGGTTTTGATGCGGAAGTCTGCCGAAGCTGTACTTTCTTTGGCTGCTGAAAATAACATTGATTTGTTGATTTTGCCCGGAACAGCAAAAATTTGGGCTGACCCCGACAGAATCGTTCAACTGCTGGTAAATTTGTTGAGCAATGCGATTAAATTCTCCGCTCCTGGAAGTACAGTAACTCTCAGGGTGGAAGATTTGGGCGAGCGGGTTTTATTTGAAGTCAAAGATCGAGGGCGGGGGATTCCGGCAGATAAACTAGAAACAATCTTTGGACGGTTTCAACAAGTCGATGCTTCTGACTCCCGCCAAAAAGGAGGTACGGGTTTGGGTTTGGCTATCTGTCGCAGCATAGTACAGCAGCACGGGGGCAGAATTTGGGTCGAAAGTGTTGTCTCACAAGGCTGCAGTTTCTATTTCACAGTGCCTGCACCGTTGGAAGGCGAGGGGGGAAAAAGTTTGGAGGTTTGAGATTGCTTTGATAATATCTCGCGCAAGCTCAAGTTCCTGGCAACCCACGCGGGTAGGATGATTTTGGGAGGCTGATAGGTCGATTTTTATGTTCAGGGCTTAAGTAGGTAAGCGGCAAAATCTATCAACAGCGCCCGACGATTAGGACGTTTTTAAGTGCGGAAACTCTTAATTTTATCGCTTCTTCCTTTTGCTATATCTTTCCAGAAACCCGGTTGAGGAGGCAGCGTGCCTAAGTTTTTTTTCGGTTTACCATGATTAATTTAAAATTTGAGTTTTAATTATGTCAGCAAAGCGCATTCTGGTCATTGATGATGAAAAAAACCTCTGCAGCGTGATTCAGGCTTGTCTGGAACATTTAGGTGGCTGGTTTGTACTAAGCGCACCAGGCGGCAGCCAAGGATTGCTGTTAGCTGAAACTCAACTCCCTGACGCTATTCTACTAGATGTGATGATGCCGGATATGGACGGACTTACTCTGTTTGGTTTGCTACAAAACAATGTTGCTACTCGGGGGATTCCGGTGATTTTCCTGACGGCTAAGGTGCAGGCGATGGATTTGAGCAAATTTGCTGATTTGGGGGTAGCGGGGGTGATTGCAAAGCCTTTCGATCCTTTGATTTTGGCACAGCAAGTGGCGGAAATTCTGGGTTGGGAACCGTTGCTTTAAGCTGTGGCGGCATTTAAATTGTAGGTCAAAAAAAATTAAAGTCTTGTGGGGAGTAGGGGCCCTAGCGTCCCGCCCGCCCTTAATATACAATTTAAATGCGCGACAGCTTAAACTCGGGTAAAATACATCGCAGATAGCAGATCAAACTCGGCAGTTGAAACCGCTACTAGACAAACAAAGTCGGCCCAGCCCGACGGCAGAATCAAAGAGGCATTAAAGCCGGATGAGGATCAAAACTCCGCTTTCTCATTCCCTTGATTCTTGCGAAAATAACGCATTTATGTTATTGAACCGGGTTTAGGCGTCGAGGAAAGTGCTAGTTTTTCCGGCTATTTTCATAATTTCCTCATTTTTTTGATTTAGCTTTGAGATCGATCGGTGATTCGTTCATTTAAACCCTGATTCCCTAGAAATTATAGAGATTATCTCAGGGAGTCGGGGTTTTTTGTTACCTGCAAAGCCGATCGGCTATCACCGTATTTACAGGCAGAATAACTCCTGCAGAAGTTACACAGATTGGCCTCAAGAACGGTTTTTTTTAATCCGAGCTCACAGATGCAGCGAAGTTTTTTGGTAAAAAACCCGGTTTGGGCCTGCTAATCCAAGATTTACGCAGATTTCCCTCAGAAACCGGGTTTTTTAACCCAGGAGCACAGATGGAGTCAAGTTTTTGGCTAAAAAACCGGGTTTTTGCTTAAGTATTGTAATCCCTGCTTCGGCAAAAGTAGATTTATCAAAAAAAATTGATTGTCTTCATAATTTCCTCATATTTTTTAGATAAAGTTTACTCCAAGCTCTGGATCTAAAGGTCGATCGCACTCTCAGCACCATTCCACTGCCAAAGAGTGAATCTGTTGTCAGGAGAGTTCAGGAAAGTGACGGTATTTTCGATTAACGGGTGCAACAGAACAACAACCTTAATAAGTCAGGATATAGGCCCTGCATACCAAACAAACCGGGGGTTCTCGCCGGAACAAACGGGGTTTCTTCGCCAAACCTCTCAATGTTGGCAGGATTACTCAATGCTACAAAAATTAATAACTGAAGATGTGATTCGTGCTATAGAATAACACAAAAAAAATAAGTCTGTCCTTTTGTCAAGATCCAAACTCACAATTGCCACTAACAGGCAAAGCCAAGTCTCAGTAAGTTTTTGAAAGAGTGTGGAGATTTTTTAAATGTCTGATCGGCTATCTTATAAAGGTAACAACCAGATTCTGTGCTATTACGCAAATGTTACCAACCTAGTTCAGGTTGTTCGGATTGGGAACATTCCTAATTGGTACTTTGAAAGAGTGATGTTTCCGGGACAGCGACTGATGTTTGAAGCTGCTGCAGAAGCAGTTTTAGAAATTCACACTGGTACGGTGGCAAGTGCTATTTTATCCGACAAGATTCCCTGCTACGTGCTGCGGGTTATAGAAGAGGTAAGTTCTGAGTTTGAGCTGGTGATGACCGAAGAACGATGGGCGGTATTAGCCGGTTAAAATTCATGAGAAATCAGACGAAAACGAGAAGGATCACAAAAATATTAGTTAACGAGTCTTTGGGGACAGGGAAAATGCAGAAAAATCTTGTCAATATTACCTTGGCTGTAGTCACAGAGGAAGTAGAAATTATCTTGGAGTCTTATCCGAAGCACCCATACCAACAAGCTTTTTCGCCTTCGGGATTGCGACAAGATTTAATTGCTTATGTGCTCAGCCGAGTTCCTAATAGATATACTGCGATCGACTCCGGCGAGTCTTTGTCAAACCAAACAGTTCAGGTTCGCTGTTCTTCAGAACAGTTGCTGCACATAGAAAATTTGATTCATACTGGCATTCGCGACGTGCTGCACAGCTATCAGAAGATAGATTACCCCCTACCTGAAGAAGTTAAATTCGATTCGAGAGTTGCTAGTTGGTTTTGATAGTTTATTGTCATTGAGGGAGACGCCGAGATTCTCGGCACTCTCGGTTTCTCAGTTGGGCGAGGTGAAATTGTGTACTGACGGAAAGCATCCAGGATACCCGCCACGTGATTCATCCGTCCAGAAATAAAAAACCTGTATCCGATAAAGGCGCCCCCGAATTTATCCGTGGGCTCAATGCTTAAATCTAAAATCTAAAATCTAAAATCTAAAATCGATTGACTTGATGGTTCAAGACTTTTGGTAATCGCCACAGCCGTCGCAGGGGCCATTGGGATTGACAGCGCAGCGCAGAATTTCCGATCGAGCATTAAAGCGACAGCTAGCATCTCCAATAACCCAGATGCCGCTTACAAAAGTTCTTTCCGTCGGCGGTGTGGCCGACTGCACGTACAGGGCAATTTTTTGCAGTTGGTAGCGGCCGGATTTGAGTTGATAGCGGTGGTGGCGTTCCAAAACAGCGTAGGTTTGTCCCTCTAAATCTACATAGTTCCCCGGTTGTGGCGTCCAATCGAGCCGCAGGCTACCTAAATATTGGCGGGGGTGAGAGAGAATCACCTCTACGGGTAAAGTATTTTGTTCCATGTGGCGGTGCGTTGGCGAACTGAACTAAAGGGGCAAATAGTTGACTCAACCTACATCTTGTTCATCTAGAAAGATAAGTTTTTATAGATAGAGTAATTTAGGTTTAGGCGCTCAACTTAACTATAGAACCTTTGGCGATCGGGGAATAGGCGACTTATCTTGGGATAGCCGACTCCCTCCACTACGTTGGGCCCAACAGGCTAGGAAATAAACTTCAACTCGCTTGAGGTAACTCAAGTGAAGTTCGATTAGGTTTGATAAAGCAGTACACGCTGATGGTATCGCAACTCGCAGGTTCGATCGATACGCGGTTGAGATTCCTGAACAGATTTTAACTGTTTGCAGGACTTGGGGTGCTTGGGGTGCGTTTGTACTGAGGACTTCACAACTAACTACAAACCAAACCGAATTTTTGGCAATCAAAATTCCCAAAAATATGCCATTCCTTCCATGATTCCCCAAGCGGAAGCAGAACCGGCTAAATAATGATTTTCAGTGCCGCATTCGCGATGCCATTCTAAGAGTTCTGATAGAGCATTAGCGACGATTACTCCCCGGAAATCCTGCTCAAACATACTGATATCATTGCCCGAATCACCGCAAACTAATGTTGCTTCAGATGGAATTTGTAGGCGCTTTTGTAAATAAGTAAGGGCATTGCCTTTATTGCTAGTTTGTGGTAAAATATCTACATTACTATTGCTGCTAAAAATGATTTGAGCTGGCAGTCCCGATTCAGTTAACTTTTGCTGCAAAGCCTTGATTGTCGAGCTATTTTCTGCTGCTGGTTCCAGAGTATAACTGATTTTCCAAGGATTTTGTTCTTTTACGGATTGGGGTTTAAGTTGGGAAAACTGCTGTGCTAAAGAGGCGATCGCCATTTTATCCCAGCCTTGAGAAAGATATTCCGCCCAATCTAAATCGAGGATTCCGTCTTGGTAAATTTCGCTGCCTACACCTGCGATCGAATAGTCGGGTGATAGCAGTTGCTTTTGGGCAATTAATTCGCAAGTTGAAGCATAAGAACGCCCGGTAGCGTAAACCAAACAAATTTGCGATCGCACAGGTTGCAAGCGCTGGTTGAAAACTTGAGTTGCTTCGTCATCTCCGACTAGCGTGTTGTCTAAATCTGTAACTAATAAAAACTTCATTTGGGGAATTAGTCAGGAGTCAGTAGTCTGTAGTCATCAGTCATTAGTGATTGGAAATCGATCGCTTCCTAAAAGAATTTTAACTATTTATAAGAATTTGTTAAACCAACTACATTTATAAGCAAGCTTATCGTTTAAGATGGGCCAGATTTAATTTTCAACAAGTGGTGTGAGTGGTATGGTGAATAATTCAACCTCCGTTAAAGCTTTTTGGCTGTCTTTCTTGATTTCTGGTGCGGCAGTGCCTTTGGGGCCGATCTCCGCAACAGCTCAAATTCAGGATACCTCAACTCCAGAAGTTGCGCTAGAAGATAGTGCTCTCCCTAGGGCTACCCCAGACGCAGCGCTGGCAGCAGGTAAGATTGAGATACCGCAGTTAGCGGCGATTACCGCAGAGACTAACTCCGCAGTCGATCGCCCTTTACCCGAAACAGATGCAGCATGGGTGAATCGCGCTTTACCCGAAACAGATGCAGCATGGGTGAATCGCGCTTTACCCCAAACAGATATAGCAACAGTCGATCGTGCTTTACCCAAACAAGATATAGCAATTGTCGATCGTGCTTTACCCGAAACAGATGTAAAAGTCGATCGTGCAACAACAACCCCAGAAATAACGGAGGCAATTGGCGAATTGCCCCCACAGGAGTTAGAAATTGCAAACTCTCCTCAGTCTCAAAACGTTGCTGAAGCCAGCAAAGTTGACGACATCAGCAGCGAGACGGGCAGCGCTGATGACCTCAGCATACAAGAAGACGCAGCACAAGTCACTTCTGTTTCCCAACTCTCCGACGTGCGGCCGACAGATTGGGCTTTTCAAGCCTTGCAATCCCTAGTAGAAAGATACGGCTGCATTGCGGGATATCCAGACGGCACATTCCGAGGCAATCGGGCAATGACTCGCTACGAATTTGCCGCCGGATTAAACGCTTGCTTGGATCAAATCACCAAACAAATTGGCGGTTCTACTGGTAATTTAGTCAAGCGAGAAGATTTACTTGCTTTGCAAAGATTGCAAGAAGAATTTGCCGCAGAATTAGCTACATTGCGCGGTAGAGTAGATGCTTTAGAAGCCCGCACTGCCGAATTGGAGGCCAACCAATTTTCCACGACAACTAAACTAAACGGATTTGCTTGGTTTAACCTGACTGGAGCTTTTGCGGGCGATCGAGTCCGAGTTGAAGCAATAGATGGAAATGCTGCTCCGCTCGATCGAGTAGCCGGACGCGATCCTGTCACCAACAGACCAATTGTGCAGAGAGTGGACGATCCAGAAATCACTTTCAGTCAGTTAGTTTGGTTAACTCTCACTACTTCCTTTACAGGGAAAGACGAATTGATTACACAGCTAGCTGTAGGTAACGGCAATTCCCCCGCCAACCAGTATACTTCAACGGGTTTTTTCAATACATTCGGCACTCCTTTTCTCGATCAAACTGCCGGAGCAAATCCCAATGAAGTTATCCTGCGGGAACTTTCCTATCGGTTCCCGCTTACCAACAGCTTGCAAGTAGTAGTCGGGCCGCGGATTAATTTTTACCGCTACTTTGACAACAATAAATTTAACTTTTTCGTAGACGGTGCGAGCAGCTTTAATTCTAACAACAGCCCTTTGTTAAGCGCTACCAGACGCGGTGCCGGTGCTTTGGCTTTGTGGGATATCGGCCGCGCATTGAAACTGCGTTTTGGTTACTTGGGCGAGAGTACAGAATTTTTGCCAACTTCCGTGTTTAATTCGGCTTCCAATCCGTCTCAAGGCTTGTTTGACGGGACAAATACGACTACAGCAGAATTAACATTCAGTCCTAGCGATCGGACTAATTTGCGCTTTTTGTACAGCCGTTCAAACATCCAGCAAATCGGCGGCTTAATTGGATCTCCTAACAGCAAGCCGTTAAACGGTGTGGCAGATGACGGTTTTGGTGGTCGGCTGGGGAATGCGACTGCGAATACTTATAGTTTCAATTTCGATTGGTCAGTCACTCGCGGTTTTGGTCTTTTCGGCCGTTACGGCTACGCCGAAACCAATATATTTCCCAAGACTAACCGACCCGACGGCACGATCAAAAATCAATCTTATCAGTTAGGAGTTGCATTTCCCGATTTGTTCAAAGAAGGAGCTTTGCTTACGGTGTCATATTTAGTACCTTTTGACTTTACTGGCGGTCGGAGGTTTCTGGTTTCTGGCGGGGGGAATGGCGGCACGCAGTACGAAATTGAGGCAACTTATTATTTTCCTCTCACCGACCATGTTTCGATCGTACCAGCATTTTATGCGATCGGCAATCCCAACAATTTCGATAACAACCCGACAATTTTTGTGGGCAATTTGCGGACGCAGTTTAGTTTTTAATTCCCAGCATGGGAACTCAGAAACCGGGTTTTTTGACGAAAAGACGCGTTGTAGCCCGCACCCAAGGTAAAAAACCCAGTTTCTAATACCAATTCTCTAAAAATTTGCTACAGTTTGGGTAGGGGCGGGTTCGCGATAAGATTTGCCACCGAAAAATAACATTGATAAACCCGCCCCAAGACTGTAGCATTAATTTAGAGAATTGGTGTAAGTAAGTATGGGCGGGGCGGGTTTATATAATTTGTCGATAATTATCAAAAATATAGGCGAACCCGCCCCTACAAAATTTAACATCATACAAGTCCGAATCAAACGGACATGACATGAATTGACACACTCAATAATTAATCCGTGTATTCGTGTTCATCCGTGTAGTGCCTTCCTGATTCCTTCTACTTAGGAATGAGAATTAAATAACTTCCACAATAACAATTAAAATTGTAAGTTATTTAATTCGCGATCCTTAATTGGAATTTCGATGATAAATTCAGTACCTTTACCGGGTTCCGAGTGACACTGCAATGTGCCGTTGTGTTTTTCAACGACAATTTGGTGCGAAATTGATAAACCCAAACCTGTGCCTTTACCTACGGGTTTTGTGGTAAAAAACGGGTCAAACAAACGCACAATATGATCTTCGGGAATGCCCAAGCCATTGTCTTTAATCCGAATTAAAATGCTCTTATCATCAATTGTTTCTGTTTGAATGGTAATAGTAGGAAAGATAGTATTTCCGGTGTTTTTTGCTTGGCTGCAGCTTTCTTCCAAGGCGTCGATCGCATTTGCCAATACATTCATAAATACCTGATTTAACAGTCCGGGATGACAGTTTATTTGCGGCAGTTCTCCGTATTCTTTAATGACTTTAATGCCCTGCCAGTTGGGTTTGGCTTTCAGTCGGCTGTTCAACATTAACAAGGTACTTTCTAAACCTTCGTGAATGTCGGCAGTTTTGATTTTCGCTTCGTCCGCCCGCGAGAAATTTCGGAGAGTTTGAATAATTTCTACAATGCGTTCGCATCCGGTCTGCATTGAATTGAGCAATTTGGGCAGGTCTTTTGCTAGAAATTCTAAGTCTATATCTTCGGCTTGTTGCTGAATTTTTGTAGGGGAATTTGGGTACTCTTCTTGATAGACTTGCACGATTTCTAATAAGTCTAGAACGTAGCCTCGGACGTGGCAGAGGTTGCCGGCGACAAAGCCGACTGGGTTGTTAATTTCGTGGGCAATTCCTGCTAGCACTTGTCCGAGGGAAGACATTTTTTCGGTTTGTACTAACTGCATTTGAGTTTGCTGCAAGTCGCGCAAAGCTGTTTGCAATTCTTGGGATTTTTGCCGATCGCGCGAGGCGGCGGCGGCCCGTTCTTCCTCAACTCCGATCGCCGCGGCAATAATTCCGATCAGCTTGCAGTCGGCTTCTGTGGGCGCGATCGACTCAGTGTAGAGAACGCACATCGCACCCACATAATTGTCGCCCAGGCGCACTGCTTGTCCCAGATAGCTTCGCAGTTGGTAGCGGATGACAGCGGGATCGATTTGGGCGTAGATCGTGTTCTGCAAGTCAGGAATGGCAACAGCCCGATCGCTTCCTTTGCTGCATACATCAGTGCAGATGTGGCCCTCGGCGCGATCGACCAGCGGGTAGTCCGGCGGCGCTTGCCAAGTCGCGATCGCTTGCAGCAGTCCGCCACCGACGTGGCTGTAGATGGCGCAGTTTCCGCCCAAAAGCTCGCCGGCTAAGGATGTCAGGCGCTGGATGTTCTCAGCGGCGTCGGTGGTGAATCCCAAAAAGCACTCGTTGATTTTGCTGAGGCGGTACTCTGCTTGCCTGCGCGCCGTCATGTCGCGGGAGTTGATCACAATTCCTTTCACAGCGGGGTCTGCTAGCAAGTTGATGCCCACACCTTCGAGAAAACACCAAGAACCGTCAGCGCGCCGGAACCGACCTTCTAGGGCGATCGGAACGCCTGGATTTGCGATCAGTTTTTCGCCGTCGGAAATCACCGAGGCAATGTCGTCAGGGTGGATCGAATCGAGAGCAATTTGACGATCGAGTTCAAGGGGTTCGTAGCCCAAAACTCTTTCTACAGAAGGGCTTTCGTAAACAATGCGACCGCTAGCATCGAGAATAGTAATGATGTCGGAACTGTTGAGAATCAGCGATCGCCACTTAGCCTCATTTTGGAACAAAGCTGACTCGGCTTGTTTGCGATCGGTAATATCCTCTACCATTTGCAAAATAAACTGCGGCGTTCCCTGACTGCTGTCGATGACAGAGGCGCTGAGGCGTCCCCACCTGATGCTGCCGTCTTGGCGGAGGTAGCGCTTCTCGATTTGGTAAGCTTCGCGGGTGCCCGCGACTAACTGTTGGCGCAACTCGCGCGAAACTTGTGCGTCTTCCGGGTGCGCGCAGTCGTCGAGGCCGAGACCCCGCAGTTGAGCTTCCGAGATCCCCAGCATAGCTTGAAATGCCGGATTAGTGGCGATCGCAACACCTTCGAGGGTAGCGACTACCATGCCGATCGCAGCGCGTTCAAAAATTGCCCGAAACCGCTGTTCGCTGTCGCGCAAAGCTGCATCCGCTGCCACTTCCTGCGTGATGTCGCGCCCCGCCACTGCCAAACCTTTGCGCGAACCGTCGGGGTTGAACAGCGGCACTTTTCGCACTTCAAACAAATTGCTGCCGCCTGTGGGCAAGGGGACAATTTGGCGGCGGTCGGTAAGAGTGCCTGCTTGCCAGGTGGTTTCGTCGGTTTCCTGCCAAGTTAGGAGGATTTCTCTGACTCTCGGATCGGCGGCGGCAGCGAGTTCGGCAGTAGTTTTGCCCTGGTAGTCTGAGGTTTCCCAGCCCAAAAGTTGGAGGGCGCAGTCGTTGGCAATCAGCCAGCGCCCCTCGCTGTCTGTGAGGTTGATGGCGTCGGGCACGGCGTCGATCGCGGTTTTCAGCCAGTATTCTCGATCGCGCAGGGCTGCTTCGGCTTGTTTGCGATCGGCAATTTCGGCGACGGTTCCTTCGTAGTAAAGGAGTTCGCCATCTTCGTCGCGAACTTCGCGCACGTTTTCCGAGATCCAGGTAGTGCTGCCGTCTTGGCGGCGGACGCAGGACTCAAACTCTTTCAGGGAGCCGTTTTTGCTGATTTCTGCCATGAACGAATCGCGGCGGGTGCGATCGGTGTAAATGTTTTTTGCCGAACATTTTGCGATCAATTCAGACGGCGAATCGTAGCCGTACATTCGGGCGAGTGCCTGGTTGGCGCTGAGGTAGCGCCCGTCTGGGGCGGTTTGAAATATGCCTTCGGTGGCGTTTTCAAAGATGCTGCGGTATTTTGCCTCGGCTTGTTTGAGGGCTTCTTCTGCTTGGAAGCGATCGGTGATATCAGATTGAACGCCGATGAAGTGGGTAACGAGCCCGCTGCTGTCGCGCACCGGCGAGATGGTGAGTTCGTTCCAGAAGGCGGTGCCGTCTTTGCGGTAGTTTTTCAGAACTACTTTGCAGTCGTGTTGTTCTTTCATGGCCGCGCGGATGCGATCGACGGCCGCGCGATCGGTATCTGGGCCTTGCAGGAAGCGGCAATTCTGCCCGATTATTTCGCTGCGATTGTAGCCTGTAATCCGCTCGAAAGCACCGTTGCAGTAAACTATAGGCTTGTCCGGCCGGGTAGCGTCCGCGATCGCGATGCCGTTGCTGGTAGCTGCCAGGGCGCGATCGTACAGCCGAAATACTTCTTCTATTAAATTCGGTGTGCCGCCAGTACGAGTCGGCGATAGCGTTTCAGAAGGAATGCTTATATCGATCTGCATAAGTTTCTATAAATTGAGTTTATTGTAGATACCGACTGCCAGCACACCCTAAAGTTTAACAGAATTTCCCTGTTTTCCGAAGGCAGAAGTTAGAAGGCTATCATGCAGAATTTTGGCGCTAAATTCTACCTAAAGAAAATCTGGCTTCCCTCGTTTTTTTTCCTTCTGCCTTCTGCCTTGTGCCTTCTACCTTCACAGGAATCCTAGTTGTTAATTTATAATAGTTGTTCCCACCATAACTCTATCTCTGGTATAGTTTACTTGGCAGAGTTTGGGCGGCTTACAAGTTCGGTCATTTATTTTTTAGCTTAAATAAAAATACATCGTCCGGCTATCGTAAAAAAAATAATTAAATACTTTATAGTTAAATGATTCAAACTATTCTCTCAAACAAACAGAGGAAAAATTAATTTTGAACGAACACAGCAAGTTCTGAAATATCGTCGATCGCGAAAGTCGGTTCTAGGGCGAGACACTGAGCGCGATCGCCATATCCGTAAGCCGCCCAACAAACATCTATCCCAGCATTTTTAGCAAACAGCAAATCAATCGCTGTATCGCCAACCATTAAAATTTGACTGTTATCCAACTCCGGGAACAGCGGTTTAATAATCGAGTCAAAAACAGTCGGATTGGGTTTCGGAATTATTTGTCCGTTATCACCTAATATCAAATCAAAAAAACTGTGAATGCTCAAATTTTTTAGTAATAAATTAACAAAAGTAACCTGTTTGTTGCTGAAAACTCCCAGGCTCAATCCCGACTGACGCGCCAACTGCAACACTTGCTTTGTCCCGGTAAATAACTCTACCTGCTTTTCACCTTCCGTCCGATAATAAGAGCGGTAAGTTTCAACCCATTCAGGAATTGCGCTTTCCTCGATCGCCGGATGGAGGATTTTAAAACTATTTGGTAAATTGATGCCGATCGTACCTATAATAGTATCAGCAGCAGGCGGGGTAATATTGTAAGTCTCAAAAGTTTTGGTAAAGCAAAATACAATAGCTTTGTGGGTAATTGCCAAAGTGCCGTCGAAGTCGAAAATAATTAAGTTGTACTGACTCATATTATTTAAAATATTCTATCTAGCAATCGGAGGTTTGCCACGATATAATAGCATAATTAATCTCTCATTCACCAATTATAAGTATAATTTTTCAACATTCAAGAGGTCAACATGAGTGTCACCGAAAAACCCGAACTTCTAGTAACAGATTTTACCGATTTTCCAGATCACACTCAATTACCCGACTCCGACGGTGCTTTTGTGAAAAACTTTCAAGAACTCCCTCAAAGCATCCTGTTAACAACATCTGTTCGCCCCATTTTAGACCAACTTCATCCCGACGGACAATACTGCATCGGTCAATATTCCGGTATTTATCAGGGCGTAGAACGGCCTTGGATGCGCTGGTGGGATGCTGAGGGGAATTTGCTGCTGGCTGCTGATGAACGGGTTGAACAAGCGGAATTGGCAGTCGAACAAGCGCAGTCAGAAGCAGAACAAGAGCGGCAAAAGCGAATAGAAGCCGAGCAGCGAATTCAAGCCTTAGAAGCGCGTTTGCGAGAGTTAGAAGGAGGTTAATAGGTAGCCAGAAACCGGGTTTTTCCGCCAAAATATTCGCAAAAAATCATCAATCTCCCAAAAACCCGGTTTCTTTGAACTTACGCAGCGGTGACGAGAAACCGGGTTTTTTCGCCAAAGTATTCGATTCAAACCTTCAATCTAGCCAAAAACCCGGTTTCTTGATTGGCACCTACCAGCCTCAAAAACAAGATCGACATCGGTTCTAATCCAGAAGCTGCTTGTATTATTTGATAAGTATTTTGTAGCTTTGTGTAGAATCTATGGCACTAATTGTTCAGAAATATGGCGGAACCTCGGTTGGTACAGTCGATCGCATTTTGGAAGTAGCCAGACGAGTAGTAAAAACAGCACAGCTCGGCAACTCTCTGGTTGTCGTACTTTCAGCGATGGGCAAAACCACCGACGGTTTAGTTAAACTCGCCAAGGAAATTTCCCCAAATCCCAACAAGCGGGAAATGGATATGTTGCTTTCCACTGGGGAACAAGTCTCGATCGCACTTTTAAGCATGGCATTGCAGGAAATGGGACAGCCCGCCATTTCCCTCACCGGCGCCCAAGTCGGCATTGTCACCGAAGCCGCCCACACCCGCGCCCGAATTTTGCGAATCGATCCGAATCGGCTTGAAAGCCAGTTAAAAAGCGGTAAAGTCGTTGTGGTTGCCGGTTTCCAAGGCATCGCCGATGCCGGAGAATTGGAAATTACCACCTTGGGCCGTGGCGGTTCCGACACAACAGCAGTAGCCTTGGCTGCTGCGCTGCGGGCCGACAGGTGCGAAATTTATACCGACGTGCCCGGAATTCTGACTACAGATCCGCGCTTGGTTGCCGACGCGCAATTGATGGACGAAATCACTTGCGACGAAATGCTGGAATTGGCGAGTTTGGGCGCAAAAGTCCTCCACCCGCGCGCGGTAGAAATTGCCAAGAATTACGGCGTGCCCCTAGTAGTGCTTTCTAGCTGGAGTGACGCCCCCGGTACCCGTGTAGTGTCCCCACCCCCGCAACCCCGGCCTTTGGAGGGCTTGGAGCTCGCAAAAGCCGTCGATGCGGTGGAATTTGACTTAGATCAGGCAGGGGTGTCGCTGCTGCGTTTGCCCGATCGCCCCGGCGTAGCAGCGCGGTTGTTTGGTGCGATCGCCCAACAAAACCTCGATGTAGACTTAATTATCCAGTCAATTCATGAAGGAAATACTAACGATATTGCCTTCACAGTGACGCGAAAATCTCTGCAACAAGCCACCGCCGTTGCAGATGCAATTATTCCCACCCTCGGCAAGAATTCTCGCCCAGAATTGGGAGAACCGGAAGTGAAAGCAGAAGAGCGGCCCATAGCTAAAGTTAGCATTGCGGGTGCGGGAATGATCGGTCGTCCGAGGGTAGCGGCGCAGATGTTTAAGACTTTAGCGGATGCGGGAATTAACATTCAAATGATTTCTACATCCGAGGTTAAAGTTAGTTGTGCGATCGATGCTGAAGATTGCGATCGGGCCGTTGCCGAACTCTGCAAAACATTTGATGTCGCCAACTCCCCTGTTGGGCTGCATTCATCATCCCACAAACCGCCCGCAGTCCGCGCCGTTGCGTTGGATCTCAATCAAGCGCGTCTAGCAATTCGCCAATTGCCCGATCGACCCGGAGTAGCAGCAAAACTGTTCGGACTTTTAGCCGAGGAAAATATCAGCGTAGACACAATCATTCAGTCGCAGCGCTGTCACAATATCGACGGCATATTAACTCGCGACATTGCATTTACCGTAGCACAAATCGACGCCGAAGCTGCTAAAATAGTCCTCGAAAAAGCCGCCCCAGAATTCGGATGGGGCGAAGTAGCAGTCGATACACAAATTGCCAAAGTTAGCGTTGTCGGTTCCGGGATGGTAGCGCATCCGGGAGTAGCGGCAAAAATGTTTGAAGCGCTTTCCCGCCAGCAAATCAACATTCAAATGATTGCAACTTCGGAGATTAAAATTAGCTGCGTTGTGGATGAAGGACAAGGCGTAACTGCTTTGAAGGCAATTCACGCAGCCTTTGAACTTGCCGGCACCGAAAGAATCCAAGTTCCAGCTTAAGACAAGTAGGGAAAGGGCACTGCCGTGTCCTTACAAATATCGCGGTTTTCGGTAGGGAAACGGCACTGCCGTGTCCTTGCAAATATCGCGGACACAGCAGTGCTGTATCCCTACAAATATATTCGGATTTGGACACGGCACTGCTGTGTCCTTGCAAATATTGATCGAGAGTCAACGATCGCAGTTTTGAGTACAAATTTCACAGCATGAGGCTGTGTTAGGATTAAATTGGCGATCGCCTAAAAGGGATTGAATTTTATGACTGTAGCGAAAGAACAGATTACTGAGAGCAGTAGCAATAGCGGTTTATTGAATTTCCGAATCACTGTTGAACGTCTGATCGAACTTTTAGATTTAGAACAAGAGGATGAGTACGGGATTTTGAGACCAACTGAGTATGCTTTCAGAACAGCGATGAAATTGATTGTAGAAACCTATGATATTTTGGGTGATAATTTTCCAAAAGCCTCAACAGGTACAGATGACAGAGGCAGTATTACACTAGATTGGACAAGCTTAGAACCAGAGCGTACAGTTCGCCTATTTTGTCCATGCAGTGCGGAGCAACCAGTTGACATTTATCACCATGCAAACAATGAAAATGCGGTCGAAAATATAGCTTCATCATCAACATTAGTTTACTGGTTGCAGTGGTTTAACAAAATATGATAGAACCATCTTCAGGGAGTGCGTCAGAGTTTGAAACATTACCGGATCGTACACTTGTTTACCGAGCTCTCCGAAAAGGATGGATAGATCGGGATAGATCGATCGTCAAATCGGACGCCTACTATTTGCGCCAACGTATAAACGAACAGGGTATTTCTGTCAATTTTTCCCTAGAGCAATCTTTGAGTGCATTGAGAAATTGTGAAGGAGTTGCTAGCCTGGATTTAGGGAAAATTCGAGAACTAGGTCTAAATGTAGTACGTGACTCTTCATCTCATGGGAGTATTATAGGCTTGCCCTATCGTGAAGATAACCGTCCAAGGGCTGATGAGCTTGCACTTTTGTTAGCAAGACGGTCTCGAATTGTATGGGAATCTTCCTCAAGTTAATATCAGCAATTTAAAAGGACAAGCTGTATATATTCTTCAGTTTTTCTTTGTGGTTCATTTGGCTCATTTGACAATAAATTTTGACTTAATATTTCTTGCGCTATCGCCTCCACAACCGGCACACAAACCGAATTCCCAATTTGCTTGTAACTTTCCCCCGCACTCGGATAAGTTTTAAAATCTTCAGGAAAACCCATAAGACGGTAACATTCCTTCAGCGTCAACTTTCTCACCATATCTTGCTCAGGAATGTAGATAAAAAACCTGCCCGATGTTTCTTGCGAAGGAATTGTCGGATGCACTCCATCTACCGAATAAATGCGATTAGGCTGTCTGTGAACTCTCGATAAATGTTCTGTATTCGGCCTCACGCCAGTTTTCCAAGTACCTTTATTTCTGTAACCTACAAATAAAAGTCCCGAATCTTGCTTTCTCGGAGACTCAATTAGAGTATACTCGGATTTATCCAAT
Source organism: Microcoleus sp. AT8-B5 (assembly GCF_036705565.1). Classification (NCBI taxonomy): domain Bacteria; kingdom Bacillati; phylum Cyanobacteriota; class Cyanophyceae; order Oscillatoriales; family Microcoleaceae; genus Microcoleus; species Microcoleus sp. AT8-B5. The sequence continues at coordinate 262,533 of NZ_JAUBUY010000002.1, read as the reverse complement.
ATTTCAAAATCTCCTGTCTCGTCTAGAAATTCCCTGATTTTTGGAGTCAACTGGATTTTAAGCCGAGAAAAATTGAATGGTTTACCTTGAGTTGCAATAATAAATATTCTTTCACGATGTTGAGCAATTCCAAAGTCTTTAGCATTCAGCATTTTGTAATTCACGCTGTATCCCAAATCTTCAAGACTGGCAATAATTACTTTTAAGGTATTTCCCTTGTCATGATGGATTAAGTGCTTGACATTTTCGAGAACAACTACTTGAGGTTGCTTAATTTTGATAATTTTACAAATCTCAAAAAATAGCGTGCCTCTAGTATCTTCAAAACCTAGCTTTTTGCCACAGATACTAAAAGGTTGGCACGGAAACCCGGCGACTAAAACATCAAAGTCTTCTAACTCAACGGGATTAATTTTACTGATATCTCCAAAAGGAACCTCACCGAAGTTCTCCGTGTAAACTTGTCGGCATTTGCTGTTAATTTCGCAGGAAAAAACGCATTCAAAGCCCATTTTTTCAAAACCTTGTCTGAAACCTCCAATTCCTGAAAATAAATCTATAAATTTCATTTATAATTCAATACTAAATCTTACTAAAGCCAATCCTAACATATTTTGTTTCTCTCTCTTCTTTCACTCTGCGTTCTCTGCGTTCTCTGCGGTTCATTCTATCAAGTTCCACAAGTCTTGTGACAGTCCTCAATCTTATACCACTCATTAAAAGTCGCAGCAGCCACCGCCGGACACGGCAATGCCCTGTCCCCACAGATATCGGATAGAATGTCGATCGCCCGAAAATTTCCCCCGCATTCAACCAACCAATGTCCCAAACTTGTCCCACAGCCGACTAAACTAGAAATAGCAAAAAAAATATAGCTATTCTTTACTTCCTTTCACCAACCATGAGTCAAACATTGGAAAACCTCACCGCAATCGATGACAAGCTATCCAAACGCCACATCGACCTCGATCCAGGCGGCTACTTCATCATCTATCTCGATCGCGAAACCAGCTTAATTTGTGCCAAACATTTCACCAACATCATCGACGATCGAGGCCTCGCCGTCGATCCCGAAACCGGCAAACCCATCCCCGCCCGCGGCAAAGTAGAACGCACTCAGTCCACACTTTTTACCGGCAGAACCGCCAAAGAACTTTGTGTCAAAATTCTAGAAGAAACCCGCCCCAACCCGGTGACAATGTTAGATCACGCGGCTTATCTGGGACGGGAATTTGTACGGGCAGAAATTGCATTGTTGAGCGATCGAGAATACGTTCAAGATTAGTGCAGCCCTGCCATATTTTCTTGACAAAATGGCAACCGATCGGATGCAAGCAGCACCCGATCACGAAAAACCTTGATACCAGAAATAAGTCACCATCGGAATCACTGTCGCCAACACCAACAGCACAACCACAACAACTGTGGCATTGCCTTGATCTGTTTCTTCAGCTTTTTTAAACGTGCCTTCAACTTGAATGTTGTCAACAACTTCAGGAGGGCCCGGATCGGGTTCGCCCGACAAAACAGTTGCAATGCGCGTACTTGCAGCCGCAAATGCCTCGTTGTATTTATTCGCTTCCCGCAGTGGCACTTGCACAGTTTCCCCGGCCACACTCTGGGCAATTTCATCGGTTAGCAGGGATTTCACCCCTTCCCCCGTCCGAATTGCCGCGCTGTTGGTAACAGTGTCCAGAACGAGTAAAATTTGATTAGTCTGGTCTTCTTTTGCGGGAAACCACTGTTCAAACAGTTGGTCGGTGAAAGTGGCAGCCGTTTCACCGTAGTCTAAGCGGTGGATGGTGACAAATCGGACTTGTTTCCCTGTTTTGTTTTCCAGGTTGTCGAGCACGCTGCTGATATTGCTTTCGCTACTGCGGCTGAGCACGTCGCCTTTGTCGAACACCCAAGTTCGATCGCCCGCCGACAACACCGGTATTTCGTAAACGCCAGTCGCCAATGCCGGCAATACCGCCATCTGGGATGCGATTAGGGCGATCGCGATCGTCGCCGCCAAAGGTTGGAGATATTTTCTCCAGTTAAATAATTGCTTCAGGAGTCTAGTCATGAGGTTAACCGTAAAACTGACTTTTTTCCAAAAATACTATAGAAACCCCCGTAAAATTCATTTTATGCAGGGCAATATTTACAATTAGCTAGCCAGTGGAACTCCCCGCCCGATTATTTTAGGATTCTAACTATGGAACCAGCAGACACATATAAAGGTTGGATTATTCAATCCCAGAAAGTCTTCTACGTCGAGGTTTGGGATAGCCGCGGCAACCGCCACGTCGCCGTCCAAAATGCCAAGACAGAGGAGGAAGCTTTGGAATTGGCCAAAAAGTGGATAGACAAATATGAGTCAAAACCCGGAAGAATGCCGATCGACGTACCCCATCCTTTCGGAGACATGATCGATATGCCATTTTGACTCAGTTGACTGTTGACTGTTAACTGTTACATTACAGCTTGTAGGGTGCGTCAGATAGAGAAAACCTCTTCTAATCGAGAAATTATTGGAACTGACGCACCCAAAGACTATGCCAGTTGCGTCCAGGACTGCATTTGTCATGAGATACAATTATGAAATTCCTCGCAATTTCCGCGTATTTTCTACTAAACTCCGAGCAAATTCGTCGAACCTTTCAGACAGTTTTTCATCCAACAATTTACCATCAGGACTAAAAGCTTTCCAAGCTTGTCCGATCGCAATTTGTTCGGGAATTACCCAAGCGTGCACCCATCTCAAAATCACGCGCAAATCGTTGAGTGCGTTGCTGTTAACTTGCCCTCCCAAAACGCTAATCCCACCCGCAACTTTCCCGTCCAAATGCTCAAAACTCATCAAATCCAGGGCATTCTTGAGAGCACCGCTGACGCTACCGTGATACTCCGGCGTTGCCAAAATCAAGCCGTCGGCTTGCTTAACTGCATTCTGCAGCTTTTCCACATCCGGGTAATCGAGATAATCATTCTCACCCTTGCAGAATGGCAGATTGAGCGATCGCAAATCCCATATTTCAACTTCCGCGCCCAAAGCCTGCGCCCGTTCTGCTGCCACCTTCAACGCTAACTGGCTGTAGGAGCCAGCCCGCAAACTTCCACCAATGCCGACAATTTTTACCATAAAGCTTAAAAACAATAACTGCTTGACTAAAACGTACTCATTACGAGTATGATTAACATAGCAAGTTCGATCGACAACTGTCAATCGATTTTAGATTTTAGATTTGAGATTTTAGATTTACCGACGGAACCCAGAAACCGGGTTTTTTGAGCAAAATCCTGGGTTATAGCCCGCAGATTGGGTAAAAAACCCGGTTTCTTGAGCAGCCGTGGGTAAGTTCAGTAGAGAGGCCCAGAAACCGGGTTTTTTGAGCAAAATCCATCGATTTGAGATTTGAGATTTGAGATTTGAGATTTACGGAGGGAGCCGAGAAACCGGGTTTTTTGAGCAAAATCCTGGGTTATAGCCCGCAAATTAGGTAAAAAACCCGGTTTCTTGAGCAGCCGTGGGTAAGTTCAGTGGAGGGAGCCGAGAAACCGGGTTTTTTGAGCAAAATCCTGGGTTATAGCCCGCAGATTAGGTAAAAAACCCGGTTTCTCGAGCAGCCGTGGATTCAAAACCCCCCTCAAGAGCAGGGCGGTTTCATTCTCACGAAAATCAGGCTTTTGTAGGGGCGGTGCGACCCCTAGTCCCCGTGCCCGCCCCCACCCACAGACCATTGCACAGGCGTTTGGGACATGGGGGCAACCACGGGGGATTGCACCTACCGAGAATGAAACCGCCCCCCTCTTGAGGGGTTTCTTAAGATGCCCGCGAGAGATAAACCCATCCAACACCCGCCCTCTTGTTAAAATAAATGAACGTAGCAAACCACAAGCGGTCAATCTTGGCAGTCTTCAACCTTGGGCAAAGCAATATGAAAAATTCTTGGAAACACGCATGGCTGGGGCATCTAGCTGTAAACAAAGACAAGTCGAGCCAGAATCCTAAAAAATCAATTCCAGGACGGAATCTTTGGCGCATCCTGGGCAGTTTGGTGATTTCTCAAGGAATATTGCTCTCGACCCCGGTGTTTGCCGAGAGTGCGCCAAACACCATGAGTTACAGCCAACTCATCGACAACATAGAAAAAGGGCAAGTCAGTAAAATCGAAGTAGACGAAACTCAAAGAACTGCCAAGGTTAGGCTAAAAAATCAAAAAAGCGATCAAACCCAATCAGTTAGTCTGTTCGACTACAACAACCGAGAACTGTACTCGCAAATCCGCGCCAAAAAGATTGACTTTGAAGTCAAACAAACAGCAGATAACGCAGCGGCAGTCAGTTTAGTAATAAACTTGCTAGTGATTTTTGCAGTGTTGGCAGTGCTGATGGCAATCCTGCGCCGATCGACCCAATCTCAAGGAAATGCCATGAACTTCGGCAAATCCAGAGCCCGTTTCCAAATGGAAGCCAAAACCGGCGTGATGTTCGACGACGTAGCAGGCATCGAAGAAGCTAAAGAAGAACTGCAAGAAGTCGTAACCTTCCTCAAAAAACCCGAACGCTTCAACGCCATCGGCGCCAAAATTCCCAGAGGAGTTCTGTTAATCGGGCCTCCCGGAACCGGCAAAACAATGCTGGCCAAAGCCATCGCAGGCGAAGCAGCCGTCCCCTTCTTCAGCATCTCCGGTTCCGAATTTGTCGAAATGTTTGTCGGAGTTGGCGCCTCCCGCGTCCGCGACTTGTTCCGCAAAGCTAAAGAAAATTCGCCCTGCATCGTCTTCATCGACGAAATAGACGCCGTAGGAAGGCAGCGGGGCGCTGGTATCGGCGGCGGCAACGACGAACGCGAACAAACTCTCAATCAGTTGCTGACAGAAATGGACGGCTTTGAGGGTAACAGCGGTGTGATTGTGATTGCAGCTACTAACCGCCCCGACGTGCTCGATACCGCCCTGCTGCGACCCGGCAGGTTCGATCGACAAGTAACGGTAGATTTACCCAGTTACAAAGGGCGTTTGGGGATTTTGCAAGTTCACGCGCGCAACAAAAAACTCGACCCAGAAGTTGCCCTAGACACGATCGCCCGCCGCACTCCCGGCTTTTCCGGCGCTGACTTGGCAAACTTGCTCAACGAAGCAGCAATTCTCACTGCGAGGCGTCGCAAAGACACGATTACTAACTTAGAAGTTCACGACGCGATCGACCGGATCACGATCGGGCTGACGCTCAACCCGCTGCTCGACAGCAAGAAAAAGTGGATGACAGCATACCACGAAGTCGGACACGCCCTAGTCGCGACCATGCTCAAAAATGCCGACCCCGTGGAAAAAGTAACGATTATTCCCCGTTCCGGTGGCATCGAAGGCTTTACTAGCTTTGTGCTCGACGACGAAATGCTCGACAGCGAAGGTTTGAGGAGTCGGGCTTTGCTGTTAAACCGAATTAAAGTAGCTTTGGGGGGACGGGCGGCGGAGGCCGAAATTTATGGCGATGCTGAAATCGACACCGGTGCCGGTAGCGATCTCAGAAAAGTTAGCAGTCTCGCCAGGGAGATGGTAACGCTTTACGGAATGTCGGATTTGGGGCCTGTGGCTTTGGAAAGTCCGAACAATGAGGTGTTTTTGGGTCAAAGCTGGAATTCGCGATCGGAGTATTCCGAAGAAATGGCAATCAAGATCGATCGCCAAGTCCGGGAAATTGCCTTTGAGTGCTACGAAGAAGCTCGCCGAATTATCCGCGAAAATCGGGATTTGGTAGACAAACTTGTCGAAGCGCTGTTGGATGAAGAAACGATCGACGGCGACGAATTCCGGCAAATTGTCGCTCGCTACACCGAGGTAAACAAAAAAGAGTTGGCACCAACATAAAGAGTCATTAGTCATTAGTTATTCAAGTTTGTAGTGATGACTTTATTCCTCATTCTCGAAAAAATCAGGACTTTACTCATTACTACAAACCCCAAAAATGACTACTAACTAATCACTAATGACTAATGACTAATGACTACTAACTAATGACTAATTAAGATTGTTGCGCGTACATTTCCCGGAGAACCAAAGCCGGGTCAACCCAGCGGCCGCCGTACTTCAATCCCCAGTGCAAGTGAGGCCCACTCGTGCGGCCGGTCATCCCAACTCTGGCAATTCTCGCACCCGCAGGCACTGTTTGACCTTGCCAAATTTGCAAAGTACCTTCGCGATCGGTATAATAACGCCCGCCGTTAGCCGTTAGCACTCGGCCTCTGAGGTGACAGTAGATGTGTTCCCAATTTCCCGATCGCACGATCATACCAGTGCCGCATCGGCCATCTTCCCAAACTTCCACAATTTGCCCGCCCCACCAATTGCGGATATAGCTGCCTTCCGGGGCGGCCAAGTCCAAACCGTAATGAAAATCCCCGCCACGGGGGCCGAAGGGGGAAGTGTAGGTTTCAAAGTTTTCGACTGGAAAAGAAGCTTCTTGCCACAAATTACCCGTCGCTACTCTGGTTGGTAAGCCTGACTGAGCTTTGACCACCTGCTGCTGCAAATAAGGGCTAATCAACACAATGCCGATCGAAAGTGCCAGCAGCAGCATCTGTCTGAGACGAAAAAAGCGTTTTGCCGTCAGCGGGCCTCTAGAGTCTTGCAGGATTTTTTTCACGGCTCAAAGTTAAATGTGTGTGGGAGTTTGCGTTGTCTGTTAGCCTCACATCTTGCACCCTTGTCAATAAAGCTTTCAGGGGCGGGCTTTCCGGCCGAGCCCACAAAAAAATCATCCTTTGTGGAACGGGCCGGAAAGCCCGTTTGTGAGAAGGGTGCAAAATGTAAGTTATGCCAATTCGCTGCAAGATTGGCTTTGAGCTCTACCCGCGATCGCGAATCAGTTTATCAACAACGTGTATCTTACTCCATCCAAAACCCGTGTCAAGGCTTCCGGGTAAATGCCCAGGGGAGATAAAAAAAAGTTGGCAGACTAATTCGTGCTGCGGTTGAATCCGATCGAGCTTTTGCTTGACACTATAGTTAGTTAGTTCCGGGATTTTGGATGTCATCCAAAATCTCAAATTCATCACAAACATCAAGCAATGCTTACTGAAATTTTTCCCTTTAGTTTTGCCATAGACGCAACTGCGATCGCCGGTGCGTCCTTGTGGTCTTTGGCCCTGTACTGGGGCCTGTCGCCCCTGACAGAATGGGTAATCCTGCAACTCAACCGCTGGATGAATTTTGCTGAGAGATCCCTCTACACCTCGGAAGCCGAGTTTGAAAGAACCCGCCAAGCCAGAGAAGCTCAAAATGCCTTTTACGCTTCCCTGTTGAGCATTGTGCCCTTTTTGATTGTGGGCGGATTGTGCAATTGGGGCGTAGAATTTTCTCTGGGCACTGGTTGGGCGGTATCTATGGGTACGATCGCCTGTATTGGCGGCGGCGTGTACGAGCTCGGCCGCCGAGACGGTCAATCTTAGGCGATTTTAGATTTTAGATTTTGGATTTTGGATTGCTCAAGATATTCGGAGATTTACCAGTCTCTAGAATTGATGATAATCTCAAATCCAAAACTCCAAGTCTCAAATAACTTTGACATTATAATGTTAATGCATTTGTGACAGATTTTTTTTTTGATGAACCGCAGAGGGCGCAGAGGACACAGAGAAAGAGAAGAAAAGAGAAAGGAATAGAAGAGAATAGATGGTGTTCATATTTATTCTAAGGCTTGCTATACAGGTGGTTCAACAGAATTAGCCATGTATTTTAACCGTAATTTGACTCAGGATGTTTGCCTAAAAGCCGCAGTTGCCGTTCTGTAGCGGTAGCGAGAATTTCGGGATTGAACTGCCACGGCCAAGGCGAAAATTTCTGCGCGATGTTGCGGTGGGAATAATGCACTTGCAGTAAGTAGCGAGTTCCATCTGTGGTCGTATTTTTGCCACCGGAATGCCAAATTTCACTGCGGAAAAACAGCACATCTCCTGCTTTGCACAAAACTGGTTCTGGGGAGTGTCCGTTCCAAGTTTCTTCCCCGCGTTCTGGTTTTCGACCAGATTTGTGACTACCAGGAATAATGTAGGTAGGACAGAGGTCTTCTGCGATGTCGCTGAGATAGAAATGGGCTGTACAAATCCATACTGGTAGTTGAAAAGTGCGTTCCTCTTCGAGGGCTCCGCTAACGGCAAACACGCTTTCGGGCAGGGGTACAAACACCTGATCGACGTGGACGCGCCAACCATCATAACCGGGCCCGCTTTTCCACGCAGTCATGCCGATAATATGGCAATCGCTGCCCATTAATGCTTCGGCTAATTCAATTATACCCGGTCGATCGGCATAGGAAAGCCACAGGCGATCGCGATTAAAAACGCACTTAAAATGCTGGTTCAATTCACTCCAACTGCTACCATCGAGTCCGAAGGGTTGCAGGCGATCGAGTGCTTCCTTTGTTTGCGCCACTTCCGACGGACTGAGTACACCAGGCATCAGCGCAAAACCATCTTCGCGCACCGCTTCTACCGCCCCTGCTGTGTCGAAAAGATCACAAGTCTTTTGCCGATAGCTGAAAACTTCGCTTAACGTGCTTGCGTTCATACTTAAAAAAGTAAAATTATTAACTGTTATTAAATTAACACTTATTCTGCTCGATACTTGCATATTATGAAACCAGCCACCCGGTTTCTTGGTACATCAGGACTTACACAAAATTTAATTATTTAGGGCAGGCACTGCTCACATTACGTCTGATTTGGGGATAAATTAAATGAAAGACCAACAAGAACCAACATCATTAAATCAAGCCCGCGCTGCCTTCCAAAAAATCTGGGGATACGACGACTTTCGACCACCCCAAGGAGAAATCGTCGGTAGTTTATTAGCCGGAAAAGATACACTTATAATTATGCCGACAGGTGGCGGCAAATCCATCTGCTTTCAACTGCCAGCTTTGTTACAAACAGGTTTAACTTTGGTAGTTTCGCCGTTAGTCGCACTGATGGAAAACCAAGTACAAGAATTGCGCGATCGCAATTTACCCGCTTCCCTCCTCCACAGTCAATTGCCAACAGCGCAGCGCCGACAAACTATGCAATCGCTGCAACAAAACAAATTAAGATTGCTGTACCTGTCTCCCGAAACATTACTCAGCAAACCTGTTTGGGAAATTATCAGTCAGCCACACATCCAAATCAACGGTTTAATATTAGATGAAGCTCACTGTTTAGTGCAGTGGGGCGATACTTTTCGACCAGCTTACCGCCGTTTGGGAACAGTGCGATCGGCTTTGTTGAAAGCTAAACCAGCAAACAGTAAAATTGCGATCGCAGCTTTTACCGCTACCGCCAACCCGGAAGCACAGCAGATAATCAAAAATGTCTTGCAACTGCAAAAACCCGAAGCATTTTTGCTAAGTCCCTACCGTTCTAATCTGCACCTGCAAGTGCAAACAGTCTGGACGCCGAGAGGACGCAAACAGCAGTTATTAAATTTTATTAAATCCCGACCCAAACAAGCAGGTTTAGTCTATGTCCGCACTAGAAAAGATAGCGAAAGCTTGGCGGATTTGTTGGAAGCAGCAGGTTATGAAACAGCAGCATATCATGCAGGTTTGAGTCCAGAATCACGGCGAAAAATCGAAAACGCTTGGCTGAAAAACGAGCTTAAATTCGTGACTTGTACCTCAGCATTCGGGATGGGAATTAACAAGCCCGATGTCCGGTGGGTTGTTCATTATCAAGCACCTTTGCTATTATCGGAATACATTCAGGAAATTGGTAGAGGCGGACGCGACGGCAAATCAGCGATCGCCCTGACATTGATTAGCGAACCTACGGGTTTGCTTTATCCTGAAGATAAACAAAGAAAGGAATTTTTTCAAGATAAATTGCGATCGCAATACCGAGAAGCTCAGCAATTAGCTAAAAAACTGCCTGTTAAAGGCGATATAGAAGCAGTTTCCCGCGAATTTCCCGAAAGTGCGATCGCCCTTTCAATCTTGCACAGCAGCGGACAATTAACATGGCAAGATCCTTTTAATTATGCGATCAATAAATCTCCCCAGCAAAAAGCGGAAAAATCCAACTTTACAGCCGCTGAGGAAATGGTAAAATATTTGAAACATCGCGAGTGCAGGTGGCAATTTTTGCTGCAAGCTTTTGGGTTTGCAAATGAGGCTAAATTTATGCGGTGCGGGCACTGCGATAATTGCCGGTGATTGGAAATTTACCCTGGGTGGGGGCGGGTTTACGAGATTATTAGTTACAGGCGCGTATTGTTGGTGAAACCCGCCCCTACAGGATATGTACTGCATACAAATCGATCGATTTTAAATTAGTGATATCATGTCCGGTTGAGGGGCCGGGATTTTTGTAGGGGCGGGTTCACCAACAATACCTGCCAATAATTGACCATCCCAAAAACCCGCCCCGACCGGGATAGTATGGTTAATCGCTCGGACATGATATGATTACCGATTACCAAAGAAAGTATAATGATAGAAATAGACACTGCGGCACAGATTTACACAGTAGAAAATACAGAAGAATTCGATCGCAGTAATGTCAATCAGCGATTAGATATTTGGCTGTCAAACCAGATACCGGACTTATCCCGATCGCGAATCCAAAGCCTCATATCACAAGGCAACGTCAAAGTCAACGACGAAACCTGCACCTCGAAAAAAATCTCAGTAAAAACGGGCGATCGCATCCACCTCACATTACCTGAAGCCCAGCCCACAAAGTTGCAGGCCGAAGCAATTCCCCTCGACATCCTCTACGAAGATGACAGCCTAATTATCATCAACAAACCAGCGGGATTAGTCGTCCACCCAGCCGCCGGACACCAAGACGGTACATTAGTCAACGCCCTCTTAGCCCACTGTCCCCTAGCAGAAATAGGCGGAGTTCAGCGGCCGGGAATCGTACACAGATTAGACAAAGATACAACAGGTGCGATCGCGATCGCCAAAACCGACATCGCCCACCAACACCTGCAAGCCCAACTCAAAACCAAAACCGCCCGCCGCGAATATTTAGGCATAGTTTACGGTGCTCCTAACACCGAAACAGGTACAATAGACCTACCCATCGGGCGGCATCCCACAGACCGCAAAAAAATGGCGGTAGTACCCGTAGAAAAAGGCGGTCGCCCCGCAGTTACTCACTGGACAATCAAAGAAAGAATCGGCAACTATTGCTTAATGCACTATCAATTAGAAACCGGCCGCACCCATCAAATTCGCGTGCATACAGCGGAGATCAAACATCCCATTGTCGGCGACCCGATGTACAGTTCCAACCGTTCGATCGGCGTCAATTTAACCGGACAAGCCCTCCACGCATGGCGGCTGACATTGCAGCATCCCGTAACCGGAGAATTAATAGAGGCGATCGCGCCTTTACCCGATCAATTCAACACTTTGTTGAAAATATTGCGGTTGCGCTCTCACACTTGATATGTTAGGCAGTTAACACTGGTAATTTCTATGTCTAAATTTGAGAAACTTTGCAAAGCTTACGCCGCATCCCGGCAAGCATACCGCGAATCCTGCGAAGCTTGTCAGGATTTTAGTGACATTTTTATCACGCAAATGAGCGATTATTTGGAATGCCCGATTCAAAAGCAAAATCAGAAGTTTGATGACAATGGCATTCTGTATTTTGATGGTGCGATCGATGTTTGTGAAAATCCCGAAACTCCCGAAAATGGCGATCGCGAAACAGTCGAAATATCTTTGAGTGTTAACAAAGTTATTGACAATTTCATTGTCACCGTTTATCCTTGGGGTCACGAATTCAAGATTCTCATTGATGAACCCAGACACTTTGAAGAAGCTTTTGAATACATTTTTGATAGACTCCAATCTGCTTATACTGGCGTAAGTCTGTTACCGTCAGAACCTGATCCTTTACCTTTTTAATGACTAAAGGCCTTACTATAAACATTTTTCCCCCTGCCTTTTTTCTTGATTAAACTTCTTGCCTAAATTTTTGATGTAATAGGCAAACCGCAGATGGAATGAGAATTAAATAACTTCCACAATAACAATTAAAATTGTAAGTTATTTAATTCGCGATCCGATGAAGGCAGATGCACGCAGAGGAACGCAGATACATTTCAAGATAGGAGAGCAAAGAATAGCTTCAATTCAAGTCTAATATTTATCGGTTAAATCCTGTAGATTGCTCGTTGCCGAACTTCCTTTTTTCCCCAAAAATTATGAGCCCTGAGTTTTGGATTCCAAGTTTATCAAAAAACTCAAACCTCAAAACTCAAGACTCAAAACTCTCTCAGCCTAAAAGCCGATCGATTCAGTTGATCGCCCGACACAAATAATTGCATCAGACAGGATCAATTAGCGGCGAGGAACCATCGTGGCAATATTGATATTAGCCAGAGGCACGCGCTGCGGTGGAGTAGCAGGCGTGGGCATACTGCGCGCCATACCCAAATAGTTCGACGGATCGCCAGCCTTCGCCTGCTGTTCTTGAGGAACAAAACGGCGGACACTTGTCTGCCAGATGATTTGCGGGAAGCCAAGCTGCGAACGGTGGTACTCACCGTAGCGGGGCGTCTTCAAGTTGAAAGGAGTGTCCCCTCCAACTCGCTGAGGCAAAATTCGGCGCTGTTGGTAAGGTACGGTATCGTAGCCGAACTTATCCAGGTACTCTTCGCTATTGACCAACTCGTCAATAAAGCCTTGAGGCCCCTTATTGGCTACGACGATCGACCAAGCAATCTTTTCGCGCTCGCTGTACACATCCCGACCCAAAATGCGCTGCACGCACATTTCTACAAACCGGTAGTTGCTGTTAGTTTGATAATTCCGCTCCAAGAAAGGAGAAGAAGTCGCCAAACCGCGAATAAAGTCCCGCACAGTAATTTGGCCGAACTTGAGTTGCGACTCCAAAGACGTTTGGCGGTTGCTCTTGAGGATTTGGTGTTCGCTGTAAATCTGGCGATATCCAGCCCAAATCAAATTTTCCATGTCTCCAGACGAGAGCACATTTTCAGTTGTGAAAATTCTCGGCTGCTCGTCGCTCCCCACTTCATAACCAGCAACGCGCTGGTTTTGGCTCTTGGGGGCGTAGCTTAATAAAGGAAGCGCCACGTTAAAATCTCCGTTATCTCAAATTTCAGAAATAGTTGACACCGTGAGCTGCCAGCAAAACGGATACAACTAACCAACATACAGATTAGGGGATTCCCGCAATCTAAATCTGATTTTCCTGAATTTTTGCAACAATCTGTAACATTTGTTGACTTTGGGGAAGTCAGTAGTCAGTAGTTAGAAGTCACTCTTCGAGTCTCTGGCTGGGAACGCCACTTTAGAGGCTCTGCCTCGTCTACTCTAACCGGAGGCAGAGCCTGAACCCCACCAGGCCCAGGCCCAGGCTGGAAATGAAGCCAAAGTAAAGACTAATGACTAATGACTAAATTACCAACCCAGAGCCGAATAAAACTCGCTGCCGGCCACTTGATCGGCTGCGGGTTCTGATGCTGCATCCGAGTCTGGTTGCACCCGAATTTCGGTACAAAAAGTCGATGTGCTGAAACCGCCAAAGCGCTTTACGGTACTCGTCCGCATCCGCACGTTCGGATTAGCAAACCAAAAACGCTCGATCGAACTCATCGTCTCGTATTCGGTAATCAGCAGCAGCCCATCCTCATCATCCATCTCAAAACGGCCAGCCACCGGCACAATTTCCGCATAGCCCCGTTCGCGCAACATCAAGCCCTGTCGGGGATTTTCAGGATCGGGGACGATCGCGAACACCGTAGACCCTTTATGATTCTCATCATCCTTATCCCACGCCATCGAGCCGTGCCAAGTCACAAAAGCCCCCCCAGCAGCCCGGCTCGGATCGACTTCGTGCATCTTGCAAATATCGGCGACTCGCGCGTCATCCGCACCCAGCGCCGTTACCTGAATATTTGAATCCCCAATCTCCGCTTGGCGGAAAGCGAGGTGGTGAGTGCTGCGCTGAGAACGCCACTCCCCAGCGCTGCTCTGAAAAAACTCCATTGCATCCATACAAACTATCTCCTTTGGCTTAGGCTTCCCGGTCTTTACGCCTTTTTATGATAAAGCTCCCCCCACTTTGATGTACTTTTGCGACACAAATTAGTTTCAAAATGTCTACTTTGGACATATTGTCAAGGGAATGTTATGATAGTTTACAATGTAGGAGACACAACAAATCCTGCGAAAGGTCATTCCGATCAATTTCGCATTAATCTCAGCAAACTGGAGGAGCGATTTATGGATATGCCTACAACCAACCTCAGCATGGAACAGCAGTTCAAACTTCAAGTGCTGCGCGAAGAAGTCAAAAGGTTAAGCCAAGACCAAGCTCAGGAATACTTGCTCGAAGTTATGCGGCAAAGTATGGTCAAAGAAAACCTGTTCAAGCATTGGATGAAGAATATGTGAACTCTTCGAGCATTTCTTCACAACAATCAGTGGCTTGTATCTGCAAAAAGTACGATCGACTCACATCTTGCACCATTGTCAAGAACAGGCTTTCCGGCCTGTTCCACAAAGAGTGAATTTTCTTGTGGAACAGGCCGGAAAGCCTGTTCCTAAAAAGCTTATTGAGAATGGTGCAACATCTCAGATCGAGCTTTTAATCATAAAATCCAGAATCCCGCTTCCTCCAAGAAAGCGGGATTCTAAATTGACAAAAGTTTTATGCAGTTTTTTTTGTCGCTACCATACTCAGCAAATTAAATCTTTTTAGTCTCAAGTGAGAGAGACGAGAGTTTGTGTAGCCCGATTGTTTCAACCTGTCGGGGACTCAACCAAAACGGCCGCTGACATAATCTAAAGTAGACTCTTCCTTCGGACTTTGGAAAATTACCTCAGTCTTGTCACACTCCACAAGATAGCCAAACCGCTTCCCATCGTCAGAAAGTTTAGCATTGAAAAAAGCAGTCAGGTCAGAAACCCTAGAAGCCTGCTGCATATTGTGAGTAACGATCACAATCGTATACTTCTCCTTGAGTTCCCGCATCAACTCCTCAATCTTAATCGTAGAAATCGGGTCAAGAGAAGCGCAAGGTTCATCCATTAACACTACATCAGGATTAATCGCGATCGCCCTAGCAATACACAAACGCTGCTGCTGGCCACCCGAAAGAGAAAAACCACTTTGCTTCAACTTATCCTTCACCTCATCCCACAAATAAGCTTGGCGGAGCGATTTTTCCACCAGCTCATCCATATCCCCCTTATAATTGTTTACCCTCGCACCGTAAGCAATATTGTCATAAATCGACTTCGGGAAAGGATTCGGCTTTTGGAATACCATCCCAATCTTGCGGCGCACCTCTACAGCATCAATATCAGGAGCGTAAAGATTTTGATCGTAGTAATCAATTCTACCCTCTAAACGAAAACCGTTAACTAAATCGTTGAGGCGGTTAAAACATCGCAGAATTGTACTTTTACCGCAGCCAGACGGCCCAATCAAAGCAGTAATGCGATTTTTAGGAATCTCCATACAAACATTTTTAACCGCGTGAAAAGCGCCGTAAAAAATATTGATATTTTCTGTCCGTAAAATTGTTTCCGTTTGCTGGTCTAAATCCATCATCATACAGCTAATTATCCAATCGAATTTTACAAAATAACAAGAAGGCGAGACTGGGAGACACAGAAAGTAGGAGACGAAAGGAAAAACAGTTAAATTCATCCGTGTATCGGTGTCCAAATCCGTGTCGTGCCCTTCTTCCTTCAATAAACTTTTTGGCGAGTAGCCCAGCGAGAAAGAATACTCGTCAGCAAAACCATAATCACCAAAATCAAAGATGCCGCCCAGGCCAATTCTTTCTGTGCCTTAAAAGGAACCGTTGCAAAGTTGTACACCAAAACCGAAAGACTCGGAGTTGGCTTATCAAATCCAGCCGGCCAAAAAGGCGAATTCAGCGCCGTAAAAATCAAAGGAGCAGTTTCTCCAGCAGCGCGAGCAATTGCCAGCGTCACGCCCGTTAAAATAGCCGGAATTGCCGCAGGCAAAACCACCTGCAATACCGTCTGATAATTAGAAGCACCCACACCAACCGACGCCCATCTAATATCTTGCGGGACGATTTGTAGAGCTTCGTCAGTAGTCCGCACAATCGTCGGCAACATCAGCACAGCTAGCGCCGCACCCCCTGCAATTGCCGAAAAACCTCCCATATTTACCACGAACAAACCGTAGGCAAACACCCCTGCAATAATCGAAGGAACGCCGCTGAGGACGTTGGTAGCAAAGCGTACCCAGCGAGCTACTTGGCCGCTGCTGAACTCCGACAAATAAACTGCTGCTAATACACCAAAAGGAACAGCAATTAAAGAAGCAATTCCTACGGTCATTAACGTACCGACAATTGCATTAGCAATACCGCCTCCCGATAGTCCCGGCGGCGGTGGCAGCTTGGTAAACAAGTCTAAATTCAGGCGATTGAAACCTTGTACGGTGACGTAGGAAAGCACTGCAAACAAAGGCAGCAGAGTGATTGCCAGACCAGCTCCAGCCAGTACAGTCATACCCAGATTAAACAGCGCTTGCGGGCTGTTTTTAACCTTCTTCAAACTGCCTGCTTTCGATACTAAAGGATTCTCATCGGAGACGCTATTTGACATAAACTAAAACTATGTAGGAAATTGGGGCAAAATTCTAGTTGTACTTCGCTCTTACTTGAGAAACAATCCACTCTGCCAAAATATTAACAATCAGCGTCAGAATAAACAGAATTAGCCCAGTGTACATCAGAGCTGCTACTTGCAATCCCGAAGCTTCCGCAAACTGATTTGCCATCAGAGAAGCAATAGTATTTGCTGGAGCTAGCACAGAAAGACTTAACTGATTGGAATTGCCAATTAACAGAGTTGCAGCCATTGTTTCTCCCATAGCGCGACCGAGCCCAAGCATAATTCCGCCGACAATGCCGGAAAAAGCCGCCGGTACGAGCACTCTAAAAATTGTTGTCCAGCGAGTAGCTCCTAAACCTAGAGATGCTTGCCGCAATTCGGGCGGGAGACTTGCCAAAGAGTCGCGGGAGATAGCAGTAATAATGGGCAAAGTCATGATTCCCAATATTACTCCTGCTGGTAACATTCCCGGCCCAACTGGCGAGGTGCTAAAAATCGGCAGCCATCCGAAGTTACCGTTGAGAAACTTGCCGAGAGTGGTAATCATGGGAATCAATACAGCAATTCCCCACAAACCGTAGACTACGCTGGGAATGGCGGCTAAAAGTTCTACTAAAAAAACTAAAGCTGTACGCACTGGCAGCGGCAAAAAATCTTCACTCAAGAAGATGGCAGTCCCTACTCCTAATGGTACAGCAATTAGGAGCGCGATCGCCGAACTGACGATCGTCCCGTAAATCATTGGCAGCGCACCGTACTCTTCTTTAACCGGATTCCAGCTACTGCCAAATAGAAATCCCAAACCGTACTCTTGAATCGCCGGTAAAGCCCTGTAACCAACGGTGAGGGCGATTAGCAGCAAAATTACACCAACTCCTATTCCCAAAATCCGAGTCAGCCAGATAAAGCCTTGGTCTAAGGATTTTTCTGCCCCAGAGCGCGATCTGCTCTGTGATTGAGCGCTGTGATTGTCTGAAATCATAGAAAAAAAACCAAATATATAGTAGCGGAAAATAGTCTGTTTCGGAAAAAGCTAGAAAGAAGCAGAAAGAAAGACCATAAATAAAATCAAAGAGGGGCGGGTTTATTAATCCCCTGACATTTCAACAATTATTTCGGGTAAAACCTGACCATTGTATTTTCAAAGAGGTAAATGGCGATTTACCGTTGGGTGGGGCGGGTCGATCGGATTATTGATTTTAGGCAATTATTGTCGGTGAACCCGCCCCTACACAAATATCTCTCTTGCTTTTTTCTTTCCCCTTTTTTCCAACAGTCAACAGTCAACAGTCAACAGTCAACAATTACTATTTGGCCACCTCAATTTTGTAGTCGGGGCTGATGCCGTCGGCGGCCGCTGCTACTTTTTCTTTAACGTTTTGGGGCAGAGGAACGTAGCCCAATTCAGGGCTGACCTTTTGACCTTCATTCAAGCCGTATTCAATCATGGCCTCGATTGCTTTGGCTTTGTTGGGGTCAGCAACTGTTTTGGGGATGAGCATCCAAGTGTAGCTAACAATAGGATAGGACTCTGCCCCTTCCGGATCGGGAATGAACGCCCGCAGATTCTCCGGTAGTACCACTGCTTCAAGGGTTTTGGCCCCCGCTGCGTCGTTGTAGACTACAAAATTGCCGGCTTTATTCTCCAGGGCAGCAAACTTGATATTGTTGTTCTTGGCGTAGCCGTACTCAATGTAGCCTATAGCGCCAACGGTTTGTTGAATAGAAGCTGTCACACCTTCATTCCCCTTGCCACCAATCTTACCGGCAGAAGGCCACTCTACTGTCTTGCCTTCCCCTACTTTTTCTTTCCATTCTGGACTGATGGCGCTGAGGTGTTTTGTGAATACGTCTGTCGTACCACTGCCGTCAGAACGGTGTACAACTGTGATATTTTGGTCTGGCAGTTTAGCGCCTGGGTTAGCTGCTGCAATTTTGGGGTCGTTCCACTTGGTGATGTTCCCCAAGAAGATATCTGTGTAAACGGCTCTTGGCAACTTCAGTTCGGGTACGTCTGGCAGGTTGTAGGCGATCACGATGCTGCCAGCCGACATCGGCAGCAAGAGCACGCCTTTGTCCGCTGGCACCTTCCCAATTTCCTCGTCACTCATGGCGGTGTCGCTGGCTCCAAAGTCTACCGTACCTTTGGTAAACTGTTCGACTCCGGCACCGCTGCCCACTGACTGATAATTGATCTGTAATTTGGGATTGGCTGTGTTGAAATCTTGAAACCAGCGCTGGTACAGGGGTGCTGGGAATGACGCGCCGGCACCCGTCAGGGCTACGTCTGAGGCTAGGGCGAGTTTGGTGTTTGCTGCTGTGCCTGTGGCCGCAACGGGGCTAGCTGCGGTGTCGCCGGGGCTGGGGCTGGTGCTTGTGTTTGTGCTGGGGCTGCTGCAAGCTGCTACACTGAGGGCGATCGCCATAGCGGAAATTGCAGTAGTCAGACGGTTTGGATTAATCAAGTTAAGACGAAAAAGCATAGGTATACAAAAGCTGCGATCGTTATATGGGTGTCCCGCATCAGCATAGCGCGCAAAAGTAAAGCTTGGGTTAAGAATCTTTACATTTAATGGCAATTTAATATTAATTAATATTATTAATTAAGAGATGATCTTGACAATTGTGATTTCATGAGATATAGGCAAGATAGATTTGTACGGAAACCAGTCGATCGCCCGTTAGCGAAGCCCTCGAAGAGGATCGCGAAAAATTCTCCATTAAATTATCACAAGATCGAAGCTTGAGAACCAGAAAACCATACAATGGTGGTTATTTTGATAGTAGTGCTAGGATTAAGAATTTAAAAGCTGCGGGCATTGAAGCTTGCATCTGACAAATACATTCTGAGGAATGCTGTTTGATGATATAGCAACCGCCCTGACGGTGAGGACGTTCTTAATTGCACAAACATAAACGGTCGATTGCAACTTCGGTCTTCCTTCTTTCTTCTGCTATAATGCCTGCTCCTATTGAATTAATCTGGGCTGTTATTGGTTTGCTCCTGACGATAGGAGGCACTTTTTTGCCTGCATCTGTCACAATCCCGATTGGGTTGTGGGACGATCGAGGACTTCAGGCGTACTCTTTAGGTGTTACCTATCAAATTGGAGCCGTTTTGCTAGTAGGCTGCATGGGGGGAAAAAATGCTGCGGCTCTCTCGCAAATTGCCTATTTGGCATTAGGATTAACTTTGTGGCCAGTTTTTTCTCAAGGCGGCGGCATCGGCTATCTCAAAGAAGCGAGTTTTGGGTATTTGCTGGGTTTTGTGCCTGGTGCTTGGGTGTGCGGCTGGGTGGCTTTTAAGGTGGCTTCGCGGCTGGAATCTATGGCTTTTAGCTGTTTGTGCGGTTTGTTCACAGTTCACGCGATCGGCTTAATTTATCTAATTTTTACTTACTGGCTGCCTCCAGCAAAAAAAACACCTTTATTCGATGAGATTCTTAAATATTCGGTTTATCCTCTGCCGGGACAATTGGCGGTAGTTTGTGCGATCGCAGTGTTGTCATTTACTTTGCGCCGCTTGATGTTTTATTGATTGGGTAATTGGGAATTGGGAATTGGTAATCGGGGATTGGTTGTTGTGTCAAATAAGGTTATACTATACATTGCCCAACGAGAGAGTCATCGCGCTGCGGCTGGGATTGCTTTCCTGCACTGCATTCTGCTCATAATGACACGTGAGATTGGAGTAAATTCTCTCATGCCCGATGCCCCATTTTCTATTGCTTAATTCATGCGTTTTAAAAGAAATCCCTTGTTCTGGGTTGCTGCTGTTATCAGTTTAGTTTTAGACCACCTGGCTAAGTTTTGGGTGGTGCAAAATTTTGAATTGACGGTTCCTCCGCAGACGCAGCCGCTGTTACCCGGAGTGTTTCACTTCACTTATGTTGTTAATACCGGTGCGGCTTTTAGTCTGTTCAGCAATGGCGGGGCGATTTGGTTGCGGTGGCTGTCTTTGGCCGTTAGTGTGGGATTGATGGTGCTGGCTTGGTTCGGGCCGCGAATTAACCGCTGGGAACAAGCTGGCTACGGTTTGATTTTGGGGGGAGCACTAGGGAATGGGATCGATCGATTTGTTTCGGGCCATGTTGTAGATTTTATCGATTTTCGGATCATTCGGTTCCCCGTATTTAATCTAGCCGATGTGTTTATTAATGCTGGGATTATCTGTTTGCTGATTGCAACTTTTCACAGTGCACCGCCGACTCCGAAAAGTCAGGACGATCGCGATTCTATTTCAGACTAACTTTCAACAAGTCAATCGATTTTCGATTTTCGATTTTCGATTTTCGATTAACCACCCACGGGCTGTACCGTTCTCAGGTTTATGGGATGCCGAGCTTTTTTTGCTTAGGCTCGCGAATTAAATAACTTACAATTTTAATTGTTCTTGTGGGATGGGCGTCCCGCCCGTCCACTCATGACGGGCGGGACGCCCATCCCACTTTCAAGAGTGGAAGTTATTTAATTCTCATTCCTTATCCGCTGATGAATCCGGCGGCCTCGCAACCAATTGTTTTCGGTCATTTGTCAGTTGTCTGTTACCAGAAGGTACAGGTGTCAACTTCAGGTTAGAGTCATTTATGAGCTATAATTAGATTTTTTATTGCTAAGGCTAAACTTGCCCGCGATCAAAAGCAATTTGGTCACAAACTCCCGGATTTATCCGTGGGATAAATTCCCTAAGCTGTCACGCATTTAAATTGCATATTCAGGGCGGGCGAGACGCCCACCCCACAAGAATTAGATTGTTTTTTGACATTCTATTTAAATGCACAACAGCTTAATCTAAAATCTAAAATCTAAAATCTAAAATCGGATGAATCCTAATCCATTTGCCCAAGAACGCTTACTATTTGCCCCAGCAACCCCCGATGCTGATGCTATCCCGACTATTTTTGCTTTTCCCAACGAGTACACGGTGGGTATTACCAGTCTCGGCTATCAGATAGTGTGGGCCACTTTGGCTGTGCGATCGGATATTGAAGTCAGTCGTTTATTTACTGATATCAGCGAACAACTTCCCCGAAATCCAGAATTACTGGGATTTTCGCTTTCTTGGGAACTAGACTATGTAAATATTCTAAATTTATTGGAATCTCTAGAAATTCCGATTTGGGCGTCACGACGAACTGATAATCATCCGATCGTCTTCGGGGGTGGCCCGGTTTTCACGGCGAATCCAGAACCTTTTGCCGATTTTTTTGATGTGATTTTGCTGGGAGATGGCGAACATCTCATTGACAATTTTATTGATGCTTATAAAGAAGTCCGTAGCGCCGACAGACAAACTAAATTGCGGCATTTAGCCCAAGTTCCGGGAGTTTACGTCCCCAGTTTGTACGAAGTAACTTATCTGGATGCGGCTGAGGGGATTAAATCGATTCATCCTGTCGATTCGGGAATTCCCAGTATGGTTGAAAAACAGACGTACCGCGGCAATACTTTATCTGCTTCCACTGTGGTGACAGAAAAAGCTGCTTGGGAAAATATTTACATGGTGGAAGTGGTTCGTAGTTGTCCAGAAATGTGCCGTTTTTGTTTGGCAAGTTATCTGACTTTGCCGTTTAGAACTGCGAGTTTGGAGGATTCGTTAATTCCGGCGATCGATCGGGGTTTAGCTGTGACTAATCGTTTGGGTTTGTTGGGTGCTTCGGTGACTCAGCACCCGGAATTTGAAGCGTTGCTGGATCATTTGAATCATCCGAAATACGACGGCGTGCGGTTGAGTCTTTCTTCGGTAAGGACGAATACTGTGACAGTTAAGCTAGCCGAAATATTGACAAACAGAGACAGCAAATCTGTGACGATTGCGGTGGAAAGCGGGAGCGATCGCCTCCGCAAAATCGTTAACAAAAAACTCACAAATGACGAAATTATTCAAGCTGCTATCAATGCTAAGGCTGGCGGATTAAAGGGAATTAAACTTTACGGGATGGCGGGAATTCCCGGCGAAGAAATGGAGGATTTAGAGGAGACGGTGGCGATGATGCGGGCGATTAGAAAAGCTGTTCCCGGTTTGCGGTTGACTCTGGGATGCAGCACTTTTGTCCCGAAATCTCACACTCCTTTTCAGTGGTTTGGAGTGAATAAAGATGCGGAGAAGAGGCTGAAGTTTTTAGATAAAGAATTGCGGAAGTTGGGTTTAGAATTTAGACCTGAAAGCTATAACTGGTCGGTGATTCAGGGGTTGTTGTCAAAGGGCGATCGGCGGTTGTCTCGGCTGTTGGAATTAGTGCGGCATTACGGCGATACTTTGGGCAGTTATCGGCGGGCGTTTAAGGAGTTGCGGGGACAGTTGCCGGAGATGAATTTTTATGTTTTTCAAGAGTGGGAATTGGAGCAGGTTTTGCCTTGGAGTCATTTAAAAGGACCGCTACCGGAGGCGACTTTGAAGAAGCATTTGGCTGAGGCGATGAGTCATACAACACGACAGCCAAATCAAGAATGTGAGAATTCACTAAGTCGCGTTTAGTAAATTAGATTATAATAGCCTCATGCGTGTCATTAGCCGAAAACGACTAAAAGAATTTTGGGAAACACACCCCAATGCTGAAACAAGTCTGTTGCTATGGTATCAGCGTAGCTGTGATGCTGAATGGCAAAGTTTAGTAGATATTCGTAAAGTATTTCCTTCGGCTGACTTAGTAGGTAGCTTTACGGTATTTAATATTGGTGGCAATAACTATCGGTTAATTGCTTTTATCGATTATGAATACCAGATAGTGTTTGTCCGCTGTGTTTTAACTCATGCAGAATATAATAAGGAGAACTGGAAAAATGACGACTGGTTTAAAAACTCCTAGTAGCTACTATATTGAGATAATCACAACTTTTCCACCGCGTCCCATTACTTGTGAAGCTGAGTTAATCGCTACACAAAATCGGATTGATTCTATTGTGAGTCGGAGAAATCTCACGCAGGACGATCGGGATTACTTAAACGTGTTGGGTACTCTTGTTTATGATTACGAACAAAAACATGAGCCAATGCCAGTTTTGAAAGGTATCGCACTACTGAAAGCATTGATGGTTGAAGACAATATTCAAGAAAAAGATTTGGTTGATATTTTTGAATCCGAGTCTTGGGTATCTGAGGTGATGAAGGGAAAGCGGGAACTGACGGCGAGTCAAATTCAAAAGTTAGCTAAGTTTTTCCATCTTTCCCCTGTGGCATTTCTTGAGTATAATTAATTGCCAGGATACTGGGATGAGTGACGCACTATAATATAATTATGCCCGAAGTCCAACCGAGAGAAATTCAGCGTTATACGACGCCAGATAACAAAGTGCCTTTCGATCAGTGGTTTGATTCGCTGAGAGATATCAATGCTCAAGCCAAGATTATATCTAGGCTTAACCGAATTGCTGATGGTAATTTAGGAGATTATCGATCCGTGGGGGAAGGCGTATGCGAACTCAAAATCAATTATGGGCCTGGCTACCGCATCTATTTTGGACAAATAGGAATAACAATTGTGATTCTCATCTGCGGAGGCGATAAAAGCACTCAAGACAGAGATATCCGCCAAGCTAAAGAATACTGGACAGATTATAGGAGTTAAGACAATGCCTAAAAGCCTACCTTATCATCCGTTTTTGATTGAATCTCTGAGAAAAAACCCGGCATTGTCAGCCGCCTATATAACGGCGACATTAGAGGAGGAAGAGCCGGAACCTGAACTGCTAAAACGAGCTCTCAGCGATGTAGCAGAAGCTTTGGGTCAACCAAAAATGACTCCTGAACAATATGAATTGCACTTAAAAAAACTGGATGAATTGCTGTCGCAGCAAGGAAGTGATGCGATTTATAATCTGGGAACTTGGCTGAATGCTTTGGGATTGAGACTAACTGTTGCTGTTTGTACTGATACAGAGGATAATACTGCAAATGCTGAAACGCGATCGCAAATAACTGTTTAACTTAATCTACAAAATGCCTAATTTTCGATATTCATCCCTAATTAATGCAACTGTTGAAACAGTCTGGAACTTTCACGAAAGGCCCGACATTCTGCAACTTTTGACTCCGCCTTGGCAACCGGTGAAAATCATTCGCCACGAAGGGGGACTCGATGTGGGTGCTGTATCAGAATTTCGCCTGTTATTGGGGCCGATTCCTGTAAAATGGGTGGCGACTCACACTGAGTGCGAACAATATCGGTTGTTTGTTGATGAACAAACTGAGGGGCCAATGGCACGTTGGGTTCACCGACACGAGTTTACAGCAGAAAATGGCAAGACTAGATTGACAGATGCGATCCTCTTCGAGGGCTTCGCTAACGCATTTTCGATTCCCGGCGGCCCGATTGTCGATTTGCTGTTAGGTTGGTGGGTGGAAATGCGGTTAACAGATATGTTTCGCTACCGCCACGAAGTCACAAAAAGAGAGTGCGAGAAAAATGCAAACAACGGCTGAATATTACTGTGCTTTCTGCGGCGAACCGAGTACAACTTTTGTTGATATCAGCGGTGGTATGGAGCAATCTTATATCGAAGATTGTCAGGTTTGCTGTCGCCCGAATGTTCTGTATGTCAGAATAGATGAAGATACCCTGGATATTGAAATAGATACTGACTATCAAGAATAAGTGACTACAAAAATGTAGGAATTGCTTGGGATTCTGACTTGGTAGAATTCATAAATCTTGAAGCTGCTGCTTCTACGAAAGCCTGAAAAATTCGAGAGTTTACCGAACAGTTTGGCGACATTTCTGGGTGCCATTGAATTGCTATCATCCAAGGGTGATAGCAGTGCTCCATTGCTTCTACCAAAGTGTCAGGTGCATCGGCTACAATTCGCCAATCGGATGTTACCTTTCGCACTGCTTGATGATGCCAGGAAACAACTGTTGTTGAAGTTTTTCCCATAATTTTTGCTAGCCGACTGTTGGGTTCAATTTCAATGGTATGCTCGATCGCGCGCGGGGGAATTCCCGATCCGTGATTAACCTCGTCTCCGTAAGCATCCGGTACGTGAATCACCAAACTGCCGCCGCTGGCTACGTTCAACATTTGCATTCCCCGGCAAATCCCCAACACAGGTATGTCAGCCTTCAAAGCTAGCTTTGCTAAGCTTAATTCAAAATTGTCGCGTTCTGCATTAACCGAGTAAACTGTGCGATCGACATAACCGCCATAAAGTTCTGGGTTGATATCTCCGCCCCCGGAAAAAATCAAACCATCTACTGCATCCAAAATACTAGCCGGATCTAATTGATTGGGAGGCAGTAAAATCGGAATGCCACCAGCCGCCTGAACTGCATCAATATAAGTTCCATTTAAGCGATATTCGCCTGCTGGACAGCGGTTGTATGTTGTGATGCCAACAATAGGAAATTTTTTCATTTGCTAGAGACTGGGAGATAATTATTTACATTCATACTCAGATTTGGCACTATTTGTAATCAGTGTTTCATGGGCGGGCTATAAGCCCAACCCTACTCCCCACAATAAAACTTACTTATTGTGAAACAGGCATCTTGCCTGTTTCTTCTCTGATTACTTGTGATGGATGATCCATAGATTAAACTGAAAATTACCAGCACTGCTGTCTAATTTGTAACAGTTTTAGTATTAGTTTCCGGCAGCGGTTTGCGCGTGCAAAGATAAGCCAACGGCCCGAACAGCGGCACTAATGTTACTGCCCAAAATGCTGTAGAGTTCTGCATTCCTCGGCGCGCCATATCGTCTCCTAATAAGGCAGGAAATAGTAGGCAAAGCATACAAAAATCTAAACTCATTACGTGGATAAAACGGCTGGTTTGCCACTGCTGAATAAAATCAGACCAATCGCCGTTTGTCAAGCCAAAGGCAACTAAACCAACCGCAGCTAATGTTAAGAAAATTCCCGTAAAACGGGAGTCTAATATCTTTAAAAAGATATTTTTATGATCGGCAAATTCTGGATTAGGTTCGCGCAGGGCTAAATAAGGCAGCAAGGCAACGGCGCCGACGCCAAAGGATAAAGTGGCAAATAACCATGCAGGTATTTTCTGGCCCCTGCCGTCAGCAAATAAGACGCAACTGTAGATGAGCGGCCAGACTCCCATGAGGTTGAATAACGCTACAATTAAAGGGTTGATGTCTGCTATTTTGCCTGTGGAAATATTGGTAATTAGTGTGATGGTTTTTTCAGGGCTGTCGGGTGGTGCAAATACAAAGGCGTAGGTGATAAATGCAATCCAAAGCAGCCCAAATCCAATTTTTCTGAACATAGTTAGTTTTTCTGACTTCTGATATTACTATAGCAAGCTTAAAGGGTTTTTGAATAATACTTTTTTTCTTTACCGCAGAGGACGCAGAGAACGCAGAGGAACAGAGGAGAATATTTGAATGTATTGCTATTTGGTATGGCGGGTTTTGGGCAGATTGCTAAATTTTTGCATAAATTGGCGATCGATCCAATCTTTCCAATACCACAACAACCGTGATTCCCACATGAAATTGCCGCGAGATGCGATCGCCCTTTTATTCCCAGTACCAATTAACCCTAGGTACTGTTCCTGCGGTGCAAAGGGTTTCAGCGGTTTTTCTAATAAAAACTGCTGCAAATTCTCAAACAGCGGTTTGCCCTGACGCACGGCAAAAACGCCTGCTTTGGGGCGCGGATAATTAACCATCGCAGCGATATCGCCAGCCCCAAATACGTTGGGGTGAGAGACTGATTGCAGGCAATCGTTGACTTGCATAAAGCCGTTTGAGTCGGCTGCTAAACCGGATTCTCTTATCCAATTGGCTGCCGATGCTTGTGTCACCCAAAATATGCGATCGCACTCTAATTTTAAACCGGATTTACAGGAAATTTGGTAATTGGTAGGGAATTGAGGATTGGTTTCCCTCTCGATTTTTTTTACAGCACAAACTTTTTCCTTTAAATGCAATTGAATGCCGCGACTTATGAGAATTTCTTGAAGGCGGCGACGCACCCGCTGATTGTGTCCCTGCATCAATTCCGCACCGCTGTGAAACAAATGAATTTCTAATTCTTCTTCTTTCTTCCCCCTTCCCTTTTCTCTCTTACGTCTTTCGCTGTACCTTAATATCCATCCGTTAAATCCGTTACACAATCTGTTGCCGAACCCTTCTTCCTTCCCCAATCGAGATTGCATATTTAATGCTAATTCTACGCCGCCGGCACCGCCGCCGACAATGGCTATCCGCAGCAGTTTTTGGAGAGAGTTTTGCCTTTCGGAAATTAACTGATTCCAGCTAGATAAAAACTCCGGTACGGGTTTAGCTGCAATTGCATATTCTGCCGCACCCGGTACAGATAAAGTCGCAGGAGTGCTGCCGATATCCACAGAAAGCACATCAAAATTAATCGGAGGACAAGTTTGACAAATAACTAAATTTTTGTTAAGGTCGATCGCGATCGCCCGATCGACCAATATTTGACACCCGGCAAATTCCGCGAGCGATCGCAAATCAATGTGACATTCATCATAATCGTAAAACCCGGCAACGTGTCCCGGCAGCATCCCGGAATAAGGCGCGTGCAGCACGTCGCTAATCAGAGTCAAACGCACACCGGGCAGCGGGTTGATACCGAACATTTTTAATACGATAGCATGACTGTGACCGCCGCCAATTAACACTAAATGTTTCACAATTACAGATGTTCGATCGAGATGTTCCAGCACCAATATTGTACAGCACTCGCACTCCTGGGGCCGCACTGTCCGGTAAGGAAAGCTGGCAGTGCGTAATTAATGATTTCCCAGCAGTTAGACAGAATCCTGTCACCTACCCTCTGTATCGCAGATTATACTTGGCTCAGTTGCGATCGCAGCACATCAATTCACCCATTTCAGTTAACCGATTCCACATTCAGCGCAAATGGCTGTAGACTGTAGAGCGAGCAAATTTTATCACCAAATTATGCCAGGGTGTGTTTCAATAGCTAACTCACCATTCAAAACTATGACATTACGCATCATTCCGCGCCGTTGGCAGCGATCGATTAAAACTCTTTTCCCGCTTCTGTTTGCCCTCTCATTCATTATAGTATTGCTGGCGAACAACTTCATTCCGGCGATCGCCCAGGAACCCCGCCAGGAAATTCGCGGCGTTTGGATGACGACAAACGACAAAGACATCCTCAGAGATCGTCGCAAACTAGGAGATGCTGTCAGCAAACTAAAACGGTTAAATTTTAACACAATCTATCCCGTAGTCTGGAATTCTGGCTATGCAATGTATCCCAGCAATGTAGCGCAGCAAAAAGACATTCAACCCTTTGTTTACAGAGGGTTAGACGGACAAGATACGATCGCCGATTTAATCGCTCAATCTCACCGCCAAGGCCTGCTAGTAATTCCTTGGTTTGAGTTTGGTTTCATGGCTCCTCCCACCTCAGAATTAGCCTTAAATCATCCCGATTGGCTGACACAAAAACAGGACGGCAGCCAAACATCAATCGGTGCAGGTGGCGAAGTAGTTTGGCTCAATCCCTTTCATCCAGAAGTTCAGCAATTCATTACCAAACTCGTACTAGAAATCACCACTCAATATAACGCCGACGGCATTCAATTTGACGATCACATGAGTTTGCCGTCTGAATTTGGATACGATGACTACACAGTTGCTTTGTATACCAAAGAAACAAAAAAAGCTCCGCCAAAAGATTTTCAAAACCCAGCATGGGTGCGGTGGCGAGCCAATAAAATCACCGCTTTTATGTCGCAGCTAAATCAAGCCGTCAAAGCAGTCAAACCCAATGCAATTTTCTCAATTTCTCCCAATTACTACGAGTTTGCTTACAAACATCACCTACAAGATTGGCTGACTTGGGTGCGTTTGGATATTGCCGACGAGCTAATCGTGCAAGTCTACCGTTCCAATCTAGAATCATTTGTAGACAAGCTTAACCGTCCAGAAATGCAAGAAGCACAGCAAAAAATTCCCACCGGAGTTGGGATTATGACTGGTTTGAGAAATAACCCAGTACCGATTCAGCAAATTAAATCTCAGGTGCGAGCAGTCCAAGAATACGGCTTAGGCGCCGCTTTCTTCTACTACGAAAGCTTGTGGGAATATGCACCCGAACCTCTAGCAGTTCGACTTTCTCAATTTAGTGCTTTCTTCCCGTCTTCTGCATTCCGAACAGCGCTACAAATACCCAGACGCGCGGCGACTTTCCCTCCACCTGCGCCACCAAAACCAGACCCCAAAGCTAAGCCAGAGCAACCTACCAAAAACAGCCCACCTTCGCCATCACCAACCACGTAAAAGAATTAAAGAGTCATCAGTCATTAGTAACTTTGTAGGGTGTGCCATTAGTCCGACAGTCCGACAGGGGTTTAAACCCCTGTCTCATAGCTGAAGTCGTCTAAAGACGACTGTAGCAATTCTATCAAAGCTGTTTTTGTATAGAGTTAGCGCAGAATATATGTGTAACTCTAATTTTCAAAATTGAGATTACTATTTCAGTCGGTTTTAACCGACTTATGCTATTAGACAGGGACTTGAGTCCCTGGCAGCCTGTGGCAGTATGAAACAGCTCTACTGGGGGCTAGGGGATACCGAATTATGTTCCTATAAAATATCCGTATTACCAACAACTACCATCAAAAAATGCCAACTAACCAAAAAATTTTACTTCCAAAAATGGGCTGCGGCACTTGGGCATGGGGCAACAGATTCCTCTGGGGCTACAATGAAAGTATGGACGAGGAATTGCAAGCCGTTTTCAATCTTTGTGTTAGTAACGGTGTCACTTTATTCGATACCGGGGACTCTTACGGAACGGGGAAATTAAACGGACGTAGCGAACAGCTTTTGGGGCTGTTTTCTCAACAATATCAAGGTGCAAATAAAGAGAGTATTTGTATTGCGACAAAACTGGCTGCTTATCCTTGGAGACTGACGCGACAATCAATGATATCGGCTGGCAAAGCCTCTGCGGCGCGCCTCGGAAAAAATGTAGATTTGGTGCAAATGCACTGGTCTACAGCTAATTACGCTCCTTGGCAAGAGGGGGCTCTTTTGGATGGTCTGGCTGACCTTTACGAGCAAGGATTGGTCAAGGGAGTGGGCTTGTCTAATTACGGGCCGAAACGGCTGAAATGGGTGCATCAAAGATTTAGCGATCGCCAAATTCCTATTGTTACTTTACAAGTGCAATATTCGCTACTTTCTACCTATCCAGTGACAGAACTTGGATTGAAAGATGTTTGCGATGAATTGGGGATAAAATTGATTGCTTACAGTCCTCTAGCCTTGGGGTTGCTGACGGGTAAATATTCCGAAAACGGCCCTCTTCCTAAAGGTATTCGAGGTTTGGCGTGCAAGCAGCTACTTCCGGGAATGCGATCGCTTTTGGAATGTTTGCGAGAAATAGCGGCATTCAGAAACAAGACTGTTTCGCAGGTAGCAATCAACTGGTGCATCTGCAAAGAAACTATTCCGATTCCGGGGGCGAAATCTGCGGCACAGGCGAGGGATAATATTGGTGCTTTGGGGTGGGAGTTAGACTCCGGGGAGATTGCCGAATTGGATAAGGCGGCGGCGAGTGTAGATAAAAAAATGGTGCAGAATATCTTTCAAACTCGGTAAAAAGACTCTCGCGTGGGGTGGGGGCGGGTTTATTTAAGCTGTCTGCATTCTTTAAATCTTTTGGTGAACCCGCCCCTACAGTTTTTTGACGGCGGGTGCAAGAGATCGAATTAAATAGATATGATTGCTGTAGGGGCGGGTTTTACAAACTATCATTGCCTAAAATCAATAATCTCATAAACCCGCCCCCACCGAATGACACAATCTTTCATTGATTCACACAAAACTTTTCCACACACCGCACAAACATTTCTACACCCATCCCCAGCGCAGTTTCATCAAAATCAAAACGCGGGTGATGGTGCGGGTAAGCCAAGTTTTTCTCTGGATTTGCCGAACCTAAAAAGAAATAACAACCGGGGACTTCTTGCAAAAAGAACGACATATCCTCGCCGCCCATTGTTTGACATTCCGGCACGATTCCTGCAGGAGTTTCGACAACGGATTCTGCGACGCCGCGCACCAATTCAGCTATTCTCGAATCATTAATAACTGGCGGATAAAGCGCACAATAATCTAATTGGTAATTAGCGCCGTGACTCTGACAAATTCCAGCAATTACTTGCTCGATTCGCTGTGCAAAATAACCTTGATATGCAGGATTGAAATAGCGCACCGTACCACCGATTTGAGCAGTATCGGCAATCACGTTGTGGGTGTGGCCTGCGTGGAATTTGCCGACAGTTACTACCGCTGAGTCGATCGGGTCAATATTCCGCGCGACAATAGCCTGCAAAGCGCTGACAATTTGGGCTGTAACTACGATCGAGTCCACAGTCTGATGTGGCATTGCACCGTGCCCACCTTTGCCAAAAATCGTGCAGTCAAAAACTTCCACAGCCGCCATCAGCGCGCCGCTGCGGACGCCTACAGTGCCCAAAGGTAGATTGTTCCACAAATGCAAACCGACGATCGCATCAACATCAGGATTCTTCAAAACTCCCGCTTCAATCATCGGTTTTGCGCCTCCTGGCCCTTCTTCGGCGGGCTGAAAGATAAATTTTACTTTCCCCGAAAAGCTGTGTTTGTGCTTAGCAAGATAACAGACAGTACCGAGGGCGATCGCAGTGTGGCCGTCGTGGCCGCAAGCGTGCATAATTCCATCATGCTGCGATCGATAATCCACCTCATTTTCTTCTTGAATAGGCAAAGCATCCATATCCGCCCGAATTGCCAAAACCCGCCCCGGTTTGCCGCTGTCTATAGTGGCGACAATACCAGTTTTAGCAATATTAGTTTCATGCTCAATGCCCCATTCCTGCAACTTTTGTGAGATAAACTGCGCCGTTAAATTTTCATCAAAACTCAACTCCGGCCTTTGATGCAAAAGGCGACGCCATTCGACTAGCTGAGGCTGCAAATTTCTAATTTCCAGCCGCAACTGAGATAAATCGACAGAGGTTAAATTCGGTAAAGTAGAAACCATGTTTTATTCTCCTTATAGCAATTTGTAAAACTCTCTCTTTTCTTTCTCTGTGCTCTCTGCGCTCTCTGCGGTTCAAATAAAATCTTAGTTTTTAACCACAGAGGACGCAGAGTACGCAGAGGAAGAGAAGAATGAGAAAGAGAGGTGTTGAGAATAGGGTTATTTAGAAGTCTGAGGAACTAAATTAACCCCTGGCAGTAACTGTTCTAAATCTAAATCTGAAGCAATTTTAGCTAATTTAGCAAGGTCAGTCGGGTCATCTAAATGCGGCAAAATACCCAACACAGGTATTTGAGTCAGCGACTGGATCAAGTCAACGGGCGCTAAATCGGCAATTTCTTGTTCAGAATAAGCTTTAACGCAATTGAGCACAATTCCTCTGAGCTTAAAACCAGTGTGTTTGGCGAGAGCAACATTCGCCACAGCTTGCCCGATCGCCCCCAACTTCACAGGTACTACCAAAACCCCTCTCAGCCGCCAATCCCTAGCAATATCGGCCACCGTCAGTTCCCACGTTACAGGCGATCCCAGCCCTCCCAAAGCTTCCACCAACACAAAATCCTTGCGTTCAGAGAGGCTTTGCCACGCTGTCCAGACCTTTTCGAGTTCGATACGTCTCCCCTCCCGTTCGGCTGCAATTGGTGGTGCTAGAGGCGCATCAAAGTGCAGCGGATTGAGTTCTTCGGGGGATTGGTCGAGGGAAAACAAACGGGTGTAGAGTTCGCGATCGCCCGTTCCTGTTTGCATGAGTTTCATAATTCCCAAACTGCGATCGGGAAAATACATTTGCCAATAAGCAGCCAGAGCGGTGGTCAAAACAGTTTTGCCCGCGTCGGTATCAGTTCCAGCAATTAGCAGCGAGTTCATTGGCAAATAGCTAACAAGTAATTGGCCTCAACCTCAGTCTAGGGGAATTTTGCCAGAAGTTTATAGTTCGGGCGATGGTGCGGGTGTTGGTGCTGGTTCCGGTTCCGGCGCGGGTTCCGGTTCCGGTTCCGGCGACGGTGCAGGAGTTGGTTCCGGTTCCGGCGATGGTTCCGGTGTTGGCGCTGGTTCCGGCGAGGGCGCGGGTGTTGGGGCTGGTTCCGGTGTTGGCGCGGGAGTTGGTGCTGGTGTTGGCGACGGTGTTGGCGACGGCGCGGGTGTTGGTTTGGGTGCGGGCGCAGGTTTGGGCGCAGGTTTGGGCGCTGGAGTCGGCGCTGGAGTCGGCGCGGGCGTCGGTTTTGGTGCCGGAGTTGGCGCTGGGCTTGGTTCTGGGCTTGGTTCCGGCAAAGGTTCTGGGCTTGGTTCCGGTAAAGGTTCTGGGCTCGGTTCCGGTAAAGGTTCTGGGCTCGGTTCCGGCAAAGGTTCTAGGGTTGGTTCCGGCAAAGGTTCTGGGCTCGGTTCTGGTAAAGGTTCTGGGCTTGGGGTTGCCAAAGGTTGCGGGGTTGGGGTTGGCAAAGGTAGCGGGTTTGGTACCGGAGTTAGTGTCGGCGTCGGACTTGTAAGTGCTGGCGGTGTCGGAGTGGGTTTGGGGCGCGAATTGTTGAGAAATGAGCCGACTAAAGCCCAGGAACCGAAGCCCGTCAAGATTACTAAGCCGGCCAGCAGTCCGATCGCAGCAATGGGATTGTCCCAAAAAGTGTCGGCAGCAGGCTCAATTAACGGGTCTGGCTGGTTTTTTTGGGGGTGGGAACTCTGGGCGGCGGGCTCTGGCGGCCTGCCCACGGCCACCGTTGCTATTAGCGAAGGGTTTGTCTGCACCACTACTGGCGCGGGCGGTACAGTTGGCTGGCTAGGTTTAGGATTAGTTTGGGCGTCGAGTGCTTGGGCGACTTCGCTGACAGATTGATATCGATCGCCCGGAGATCGGCTCAACATCCGATTTAGCACCAAAGCCAAACCCGTGCTCACCTGCGCTTGCTGCTGCCAATTCCACTGCAGCGTTGTTTGATCGAGCAATTCCTGCGGTTCTTTGCCTGTCAGCAGGACGATAGCCGTTACGGCTAAAGCGTAGAGGTCGCTGCTGGCTGTTGCCCGCCCGCTTTGCAACTGTTCCATCGGTGCGTAGCCGATTTTACCGACTGTTGTCGCGTGGGCTGTTCCTTCGGGAGACTGGACTTTGGTGGCGAGTTCCTTCACCACTCCAAAGTCAATCAGCACCGGCAACTGGTCGTTTTCGCGCCGAATTATATTTTCTGGGGAGATGTCGCGGTGGATGATGCCGCGGGCGTGGATGTGAGCCAGTACCGGCAGCATTTGCCGGATAAATACCAAGACTTCGGCTTCGGTGAAGGTGCGACCCTTTGAAGTTCGATCGAGCAACAGTTCGCGGTAAGTCATCCCTTCCACGTAATCCTGCACTAAAAACAAACGCTGGTTCTCTTCAAATATTGCTCGAAACTGGGGAATTTGTGGGTGCCCAATTTGGTAAAGTATTGCCGCCTCTCTTTGAAACAATTCCTTCGATTTTTCCAAAACGTATGGCCCGCTTTGCACCGGAATCAATTCCTTCAGGGCGCAGCGTTCTTGAAACCGTCCCAAATCTTCTACTAAATAAGTCCGGCCAAATCCTCCTTGACCTAAAATATTCACCAAGCGGTAGCGGTTTTGTAGGAGAGTTCCAATAGCAATAGGTGGCTGCATAAGTTTAAGTAGAAACTGTTAAAAAATAGACGATCGCTCACAGACTTAGTAATGCTAGGTCTTTAATGCTCTTGAGCATACTTCACTATCTGTAGTCCCCAGTCCCGACCAAAGTTAGTATTTTACATTTTTTATGACATTCTTGGACGCAATGATGGTCAGAAACCGGGTTTTTTCACGAAAACACAGAGGTTGCCACCTGCAGATCCGATCAAAAACCCGGTTTCTGCGTCAATATCTCAAGGGAGAAATGCACGATTTTTCGTAGAAACCGGGTTTTTTGGCCTTAGCCCTAATAAATTGTCGCCCCCGACCTAAGCCCTACATCTCTATAAAGCTTGAGATTATTTATGGGAGATGTCTACTGACTACTGACTACTGACTACTGACTACTGACTACTGACTACTGACTACTGACTAAGGACTAAGCTTTGCTTTCACCATGTCTTGAATTCTGTTACCGTCTGCTTTGCCCTTAAGCTGCTGCATTGCCTTGCCCATCACCTTGCCCATATCTTTTGCAGAAGTAGCGCCAACCGAAGCAATCACTTCGTCAACGACTTGACTCACCTCTTCGTCTGACATCTGCGCCGGCAAATACTCTTCAACAATTGCCAACTCCGCCTCCTCTTGTGCCACTAAATCTTCGCGGCCACCTTTGCGGTATTGTTCGATCGAATCCCGGCGCTGTTTGGCTATTTGCATCAAAATTTCCATTTCTTGAGCTTCTGTCAGCGTTTCTTGCCCGGAGGGACGGAGGCTGACTTCTTTTTCGAGAATAAATTTCTTGATGCCGCGAACTGTTTCCAAGCGAACTTTGTCCTTGGACTTCATAGCTGCTTTGATTTCTGCGTCAATGCGTTCTCTTAAGCTCATCGATTTCTACCTTGCTTTGCCCGATATCAAAAATCTGAAGTGTGCTTCCGATTCTTAACTTTTTTTACAGTATTTTTCCAGTTTATTGCCTGTTGGTGGCATTTTTATCGCCTTGAACCCGGATGCCTTCGGCTTTCGACGGAATTTGGGGGTGAGACTGCAAGTGCAGCCTCACCCCCAAATTGACTCACCCTAGAACTTTTAGACGCAGGGGCACAAGTGCGATCGTACTTCTGCCAGTACAGAGTTCGCTAGAACTCACATCTTGCACCATTCTCGCTTAACAGGCTGGACGACCTGTTCCACAAAGAGTAGATTTTCTTGTGGAACAGGCCGTCCAGCCTGTTCCTAAAAAGCTTATTGACAATGGTGCAACATTTCAGCTAGAACCCACATTCCACACCCTGGGGTGTCACACAGCATAATTACGCAGAAAACTCTATCTTTAAAGTAATAAATTATGCCTTTTAAAAGTAATTTATCCGTTAATATACGGTATTTTAGTATAATTTATAGTTTTATTGCTGGATCAAAATAAGTAAAAACCGATTGTGACCGTTGAAGGTGTCGAATGTGGGCTAGAAACCCGGTTTCTCGGACATATTTCTGCAAGTCCTATTCAATTCGCCTAACTTAACACTTGTGGTCGCCTCGAATGTTAAATCTCTTAAAAAATTGGCTGAATATTTCTAGTTTCAGATGGTAAGATAGCGATGGAATAAACGTCCTGCAAGAGGCCTGCTGTGATCCGTTCTGCTACTTTACCGCTTCCGCTTCCCGAGCCGCCAATTTCCGCCCATGACCGTCTGCGGCTGTTTTCCGGTTCTGCTAATATTCCCCTCGCCCAAGAGGTGGCTCGCTATCTGGGGATCGATTTGGGGCCGATGGTTCGCAAGCGGTTTGCTGATGGGGAACTCTACGTTCAAATTCAAGAATCGATTCGGGGTTGCGATGTTTACTTGATTCAGCCAACTTGCTGTCCGGTAAACGATCGCCTGATGGAATTGTTAATTATGATCGATGCTTGTCGCCGCGCTTCGGCTAGACAAATTACTGCTGTCATTCCCTATTACGGATATGCTAGGGCTGACCGCAAAACGGCCGGAAGAGAGTCGATTACGGCAAAATTAGTGGCTAATTTGATTACGGAAGCTGGGGCAGGTCGCATTTTGGCGATGGATTTGCACTCGGCTCAAATTCAAGGTTATTTTGACATTCCTTTCGATCACGTTTACGGTTCGCCGGTGCTTTTGGATTATCTGGCGAGCAAGCAATTGACGGATATTGTTGTGGTTTCGCCGGATGTTGGCGGAGTCGCTAGGGCGAGAGCTTTTGCCAAAAAGCTTGGTGATGCTCCCCTGGCAATTATTGACAAGCGCCGCCAAGCTCACAACGTGGCAGAAGTGATGAACCTCATCGGTGATGTCAGGGGCAAAACTGCTGTTTTGGTGGACGACATGATCGATACTGCCGGCACGATTTCTGAGGGCGCGAGATTGTTGCGCCACGAGGGTGCGAGGCAGGTTTATGCTTGTGCTACTCATGCGGTGTTTTCGCCTCCAGCCATCGAGCGTTTGTCTAGCGGGGTTTTGGAAGAGGTAATTGTTACGAATACAATTCCTGTGCCGGAAGAGAACCGTTTTAAGCAGTTGACGGTGCTTTCGGTAGCCAATTTGCTCGGAGAAACTATTTGGCGGATTCACGAAGATAGTTCTGTTAGCAGTATGTTCCGCTAGAGGGCAAAGACACTTTTTGAATGTTTGTTTTAGGGTGCGTTAACAAGAGTGTAACGCACCGTTTTTTTGCCCAATAGTGCGATCGTTTCCCCCAAGTAATCAGCCCAGGCTCATCTAAATTTTACTCTCAAGTCCCATCAAATTCTTGTGAGTGGGCGTCCCGCCCGCCCGGAAAATACAATTTAGAGGTCGAACAGCTTATCAAGTTCCTCGGTAAAATAACGGTTATAAGTTTGTACTGAGGACTAACGCCCTCATAAAATTCGCTCGGACTTGAGTTTTCGCTACGAACCAAGGTGACGATCGCCGATCGATCGCACTTGGTACCACCGGAACAAGAGATGGTAAAATTCTATCTTGTTGTTGGAAGAGGGCGACTTTTTTATATTCTAGATAAGTCTCATCACCATAAGGAGCCAATAGGGAAAAATCATGAAACATTCACTTGTACGAACAGTGGCCGCACTGGCAGGTTCAGCAATTTTAACACTTGGCGCGATCGGTTCGGCTAAAGCATTTACTTTTGACGAAACCGAAATTAACCAAGACCGAGTAATTGTCATCGCCCAACCCCGCCCTTCCGGCGGCTACCAATTGCTAATTGTAGAACAGGTATCTAACACGCGACAATGCTGGAGCGAAAGTGGCTCTAATCCCGTGAAAGTCGATCCATTATTAGTTAGTTTTGATTTCACCGGTATTTGTGGCCGTGCAACAGACAGCAACGGCTTTTCAATTCGCATGGCAGGCACCGATTTAGCATTAAAATACGCCCTGACTTTGGAAATTGTTGATGGCGATGTTCTACTAATTGGAACTCCCGTAGATTACCAAGGTAAATCGGTGGTAATAGGCCGCACAAATGGCGATGCTAACGAATTTATGAAAATCACTCTCGATCCTGCTTGGCGCTTGAGCAAAAGAGCTTATCAAGGCCGCACATTAGGTCACTTTTATTTCACTACCAATCAAGCCGCACCGGAAGAAATTGGCAATACCGGAGGCAATACCGAAGCAATACCGCAGCCAATACCAATACCAATACCAACACCGCAGCCAACACCGCAGCCAATACCGCAGGAAATACCAATACCGCAGCCAATACCGCAGGAAATACCAATACCGTAGGCAATACTGCCTTTTCTACAATTTGGAGATAGCTACCGATGATATCTACGCTTCCGAAATTAAAGAAGCTGTGAACCTGGGGTTTGTAGCCGGGTTTTCTCAAGATAATACCTTTCGACCACAACTTGCTGTTACCAGAGAGCAATTGGTATCTTTAGTTTGGGAATTCTTGAAATGAATACAAGGTGCTAATATCACATTTCCTAGCTATGTTTCTATCCCTCCCTATAGCGACGTTCCTATTTCCCACTGGAGTGCCGGAAAAGTTCTATTTGCGCGGGACAACAAGATAGTTAGCGGCTATCAAGATGGAACTTTTAAACCTACCCAGCCCGTCACTCGCGCTGAATTGATGGGGGTGCGCCGTCGAGAGGCGGAATTCGGTTTTTCGGCGGGAATGCAGCCAAATTTAGTTGCTAAAGAGCCGTCTAAAACTTTTTTAGAATAACGGCTCATTAATGTCTGAACATATTGACGATATTGAGCTAGTTTGTCCATTGCACAATTACCTCATTTGTTTGTTAATACTTATATTATGTTGTAATCTTTTCAAGAACGGGCTCTCCGGCCCGTTCCACAAAACTTGATTTTATTGTGGAATGGGCCGGAGAGCCCGTTCCTAAACAAGTAATTGAGAAGGGTGCAAGATATCAGTTAATCAGGACTAAAGTCCTGATTACAAACCAGTTCGTAATCAGGACTTTAGATTTCATCATATCGTTTACTTGGGTTTCTTCTTAGATAGCTTTTTAGGAGTTTTCGGAACCGGGATTGTCTCTAATTCTTGCTGTGCGATATCTGAGGTTGAGTTACAAAAGTCATTCAAAGAAAGTTTTTGTTGCGATTCAAGTTCGTTTAGCAAGTTTGAAGCTGTTTCTAATATTTGTTTTCCCTGTCGGACTTGAATAGTAGTTTTATTTTCGATCGCATCTAGCAACACAAAAACCGAGACTGTTTGCCAAATATCTAAATCGTCGCCGACGACATCGCAAGCAGAGACAATTTTGCCGTTTTGTGGGGCGTGAATTCCTAAGCCGGAATCTTGAATTAACGGCTGGATTTCTGCTAGACTTAAATTCGCAAGGTCAGTAATTTTATGTTCGAGCGAAACTAAATCTGCTAAATCGGGTAAGTTGACCGATTCTGCGGCTAAAGCATCGAATTTAAAGGTAAGAGTTTGATTCAGCGGATCGGAAATGGCATAAAGTGATTGAATTTGCGATCGACTAACCGCACCTTTCTCGAAAAAATTTCTCCCTTGTGGGGCGATCGCAATTTTTCCATTTTCAGCCACCTCCAAGCTTTCCAAACTAACCAGAGTCGCCGCCGTAGTCTTCACAAAAATCTCGTCCAACCCCAGCAAATCCGCCAATTCCTTCAAAGTTGGTGCAGGTTCAAACTCAACACCCGCCCGCAAAATGAACTCTTCCAACACGTTAAACTCGCGCGGTTCGCTAACCGCCACCTCCAGCGGAGTTTGGCGGATTGCAAAGCGGAATTGACGCGCCGCCAACACAGACAAACCCGGATTTTGTTGCTCAATTTGTTCGGCTAGCGAACTTAAATTCGAGTCTATTGTTTTAGTTGAGGACGCTAGAAACATCTACAAAACCTCCGCAGTGACGCACCGTTTTTGAAACTTCCTGATACATTTTCCCCACTGTACCTGTTTGTTGGGTAAATAAATCGTGGCAGCCGACAACTACCAGCAATTCTTGAGCGCGGGAAAATGCCACATTCACCCGTTCCGGTTCCTTAGCAAATCCAATATCGCCCCTAACATTATTGCACACTGTGCTGACAATAATTACAGGTCTTTCCATACCTTGAAATATGTCAACCGTACCAGTACGGATGCTCAAAGCTGGGAATCTTTCGCCTTCGATTCTGTCTTTAATTGCATTTAATTGAGCAGCATAAAAAGTGATAATTCCGATTTCTTTCGGCGGTTCACCATCGGCAACTTTGGGCTGCCAAGCTGTGTCCATTTGTTCGCACAAACGCTCGATCGCATCAATCTCCTTGACATTCAACCGCGAAGTACCCTGTTTTTCCTCTTCAAACCCTTGTCCAATGGGCGTTTTCACCCACAGAATGTGATTATTTTCTTGAATGATTCTACCTGCGAGGTTGTGGGCGCGTTTGGTGTCAGCTTCCTGAATGCCACAGTTGAGCTTTTGCTGGTAAAACTGATTGATTGCGCCCATGATTTGCGGGTGCATTCGGTATTGAGTTGTCAGCATTTTTTTGATGCTGTCGCTGGCATTTTCAAACAAAACTTTGAACAGCGATTCTTTGATAAAGTTAAGTTCGTCTCCTGTACAGCCGATGTCTTCGGCAATATCGTCGATCGTACTTTGATTAAACATCGGCGGCAATTGCCTGTGATCGCCCACTAATACTAACTTTCTGCCTTTCAAAGCGGGAATTAACAACTCTGGCGGAGTGCATTTGCTAACTTCGTCAATGATAACTGCATCAAAGCTGGGAAAGTTTTTAGTAAAATCGAAACTAGCAGCTTGCACGCAAGTAATGCCGATTACGTTAGCATTGTCAATATAAATTTGCTTTAAATCGTTGCGGTCTTTTTCTGATGGATTGCGGAGTTTTTGAATCCAATCTGTCACAAACGTTTGAGAGCGATTTAGTGCTGTTTCTTCTTGTTCTAATTTCCGCTGCCAAGTTTTGAAGAGACGCTTAATTTTGTTCAAAAAAGCTACGGTGAATAATCCTGTATTCGGAACTTCTGGCTGATATTGAGTCGGGATAGTTTGCCATGCTGACTCCCACCAATTTCTCTCAACAAGTAATGCTGCTGTTGGTTGCTGCTGTTGCAGTTGAGCATTAATTTCGCTCAATTCTGCTTGTAGTTGAGCGAGTTGCTGCTGCGAAGTTGCAGCCGCAATTCGCAGGGGGGATAAATGCTCGTCAAGAGTGTTTTTGATTGTCTCCAAAACACCAAAAGGATCTAAGTCAGCAATGGATTTTTCAAGCTGAATCGTGCTGGCTTTCCAAGCCTCAACTTGCTTGACAAACTGCTGCGGTTGCTCCCAAATATTCGATTTTTGGGCGAGATATTGTTCGGATAAAATTCGCAATTTTTCAGGTACGTTTGGCTGTTGGACAATTGCTTGCAACAAAGTAGTAACTTCGCTAATTTTTAAGTTTGCCTCTTGCTGCGCTGTTTCTACCTGAAGTTTAGCGGCGGATATTTGCTGCTGGCTCAAGGTTTGACCGATTTTATCTAATAACTGTTGCTGTTTTATAAGCTGCTGTTCGGTTTCGGTTTTCAGGGGAACCACGCACTGACGGGCATTTGCGAGGATACTGTGCAGCAATTCTTTGACTAGGCGATCGAACGTAGCCTGGATATTATTTGGCTGCAAGGATTGACTGTAAAATTGTTGAATGCTAGCTAAGAAAGTCGCTGCTTTTTCGATGATAAATTTGCGCTGACTTTGGCTGACTTGGGAGTAGCTGGCGAAGTCTTTAGCTAGTTGCTGCCACTGTGTACGATCGCCCGCAGAGAGCACGATCGGCGTTTGACTCAAATTTAGGTGCAGAAACTCGCTAAACCGAAATTGTTGCCCTTGTATATCCTTAAAACCTGCGCTTTCTTCGTGGGATATCGCCTTTTGCAACCGATCCAAATCGGGCAAATTGATTTTGCATTTGGGCGGCACGATCGGCAATTTGAGCGATCGGGCAATTTTCAGCAATCCTGCGGGCAATTCTACCATATCATCCGTCAGCATTGCGCCCGTTTCCCAGCAAGTTTTCACGACTTCATATAGTCCCGTATCCGCCGTCTCAATCCACTGTGCAACGGCGACGACAACGGCTGCAATTTCCGCTTTTCGCAGTTCCAAATTCTTGATTTTCTGTTCGAGATTGTGGCGGTGCGTCTGATTTTGCCGATCGCCCAATTCGAGTTGATTCACAGCCTCAGACATCTGCCGCGACACCCGCAACGACTCCGCAACCGCCGACATAGCGTGACAAACATCATCCGCGCGATCGAATGCCGTCTTAAATTCCGATATTTGCGCTGCTACAGTTTCCTGCAGCCAAACCGCAATCCCAAACGCGCCGCAAGCAGGGCGATCGAACCCTATTTGAATAGCATTGCTAGCAGCAATCCGAACCTTTGCCATAAAGTTTTCT
The DNA here is from genome assembly GCF_036705565.1 of Microcoleus sp. AT8-B5. Lineage (NCBI taxonomy): Bacteria > Bacillati > Cyanobacteriota > Cyanophyceae > Oscillatoriales > Microcoleaceae > Microcoleus > Microcoleus sp. AT8-B5. The sequence goes on along the minus strand of NZ_JAUBUY010000002.1, from coordinate 219,420 downwards.
ACTAAAACATTGCCTTCTGAATAGGGTTTTAGTCGGGGCATAAACTCGGCAACTTCTGGAGATTCCCAGTTAACTTGCGGCGCATCCAGTAGATTTTCTAGCCCCGAAACCACCGATTCAATCTCGCTTTTTTCGGTTAAAATTAGTTCATAATTGGTTGCTTGCTGGTTGCACTTTTCCTCAATACTTGCTTTACTGTCGTGCAGGTGTTTTAGTTCATTAAAAAAATCTCTCTCTGCGGCACAGTAGGCGGTAAATCGCTCGGATTCTGCCACCAACTGCCGCAAAGATTTGACATTAGTCAGGCGCTGCGAGAGCTTTTGTTCGCAGTCTGTCGCCGTATTTTGCAGCCAAGTGCCGATCGCATTTTCCTCCAAAAACGGCTGCCCTTCTTCCTGCACCTTATGAGCTTTTCCCTTCCGCAAAGCCCGAATCGCCGGATTGTGAACTAACCGACTCAAAGCATTGTCTACAGCCAAATTTGCTTGGGAAGCAATGAGCGTTTTGCCACCCTGACGGGCAATTTGATAGCAAATTTCCGCAATCACAGTCGTTTTGCCCGTTCCCGGCGGGCCTTGAATCAAAATTAAATCCCGCGCCGAAAGCACAGTTTCTACGGCAGCAAGTTGGTCCTCATTAGCATTGCGATTTAATAAGTTTTCCCGATCCAATTTAATCAGTTTTTCGGGCTTTCTCGCCTGAGAAGAGTCGAATAAAAACTCACTCAAATAGGGATTTTGAGCGCGCCCATCTGTCAGCATTTTTAAAGCTTTTTTCTTTCGTTCGATCTGACTAATATCGCCCGCAGCCTCAAAATACAAGAATCCTTGTTTGGGCATTTGATATCTGCCGCCCGCCATGCGAGCTCCTAAATCAACATCTAACTTAATGCGTAATTTACTATGTTCAAAGTCAATTTCGGCGATGCTACCCAATGTCTCTCCGTCGCGGCTGCTTCTGCTTCCGGGCGGCGAATCAAACAGGATAATTTCTTCATTTCTGGCTTTTTTCAGCCTGTCGCGAAAGTCGCCCACTTGTAAGGGATTTTCCTCGTAGCCGTCAAGAGTTGCGGAATTACGATCGATTTCAAAAGTGACGATTTTGAAGCCGGAACCGTAATTGTGTCCTCGGAAAGGTACACAAAATTGACGCGCTTCCGCAATGCGTTTTTCTACATTTAAAAAAGTATGCCAAACCTTTAGTTGTTCGGTAGTCGGTATGTGCCTGTCGTCCCAAAATGGCATTTGTTGGACGCGGGCGATCGACTTTACAGGAATTGGCGATCTACTGTTAGCCAAAAGTCGCAACTGAACCGGCAAAGAATACCCATCTTTCCTCCCTCTGGGAAGCGCCACCAAACCAGCATCCAGCAGTTTTAAACCGCCGATTCCGTCTTCACAGCGTACAGTTGCTAACAACCGCAAAGTGCGATCTGCTTTTTGCAACAATTGAGGTAATTCAAAATCATCTCCATCCGTAGCAAGCAGCAATTCCCAGATTTCTTCTTCGGAAAATCTCTCATTTACCTTTTGGCGACGCACGTAGAAAAGATTGTGGGATTTGCCAGCTATCTCCGACATCAGAATTTCCGCACGTTCTTTGCATTCCCAATCGCAATATTTCCCTAAAGCAGCTTCTCCTTCTATATCCCGAATAAACTTATTAATTGTGCGATCGCCACTAAATTTATATCCCCAATCTTCTGTTACTAAAGATGGCATATTTTGATTTTAGATTTTAGATTTTAGATTTTAGATTGGATTTAAGATTAGCACATCGGAACTTGTGCCGACAGAACCGCGACATCCCAAAAAAAATTAAGGTGTGCATTGCACACCCTACGACCATCGCAAATTACCGTACAGGCAACGGGCGATCGAATTAAACAGTTGAGAATCAAAAGGGCGAACGATGGGACTTGAACCCACGAATGGTGGTACCACAAACCACTGCCTTAACCACTTGGCTACGCTCGCCGTATCAGTTTTAACTATAGCATCATATCTCAGCACAAGTCTAGGGGTAAGGCAAAAATATTTTGAAATATTTCTGAGCGTCCCTGAACCGGACAGATCGATGGTGCCTCAAATTCCAAGCACAGTAGGAGTTTAGCACAATTTTCGCTCTGTGCGATCGGGGTGAGCGATCGGCCTGTGCGAGCCTCTTCGAGGGCTTCGCCAACGGCAATTATCCCGCCCCCAGCACTCAATCGATTTTAGATTTTAGATTTTAGATTTTAGATTTTAGAATTGAAGCATTGACTTGCGCGAGATAAATTCGGGGGCTCCTTTATCGGATACAGGTTTTTTATGTCTCCACGGATGAACCACGTGGCGGGTATCCTGGATGCTTTCGGTCATGGGGCCCGGGTTCGGCAGCTCTGGCAGCGTCCCGATTCGATCCCGCGCATTAAAATAGCCTTATCAGCCCAGGCGCATCTACAGTCCAGCTTGATAAAACTCACCTCTGACACCATTTTTAAGAACAGGCTTTCCGGCCTGTTCCACAAAGAATGAATTTCTTTTAGGGTGGGCTCTTCTAGCCCGCCCCTAAAAGCCTGATTGAGAATGGTGCAACATCTCAGATGAAATGCTTGTGGGGTGTCCCGCCCGCCCAAAAAATACAACGCCAGAAGCGGGACAGTTATCAACCCTCTCTCTTCTGTCTCTTCTCTCTTCCCTATTCCTTCGCGCCGCTTCGCGTCTTCGCGGTTCGTTTAAAAAAAAGTCTTCTGTGCAATCTAAAATCTAAAATCTAAAATCTAAAATCGATATGAGCTACTGTATCAAACCAGAATGTCAAAATCCTCAAAACTCCCACACCGCCAAATTTTGCTTAAACTGCGGCTTTAACCTGTTGCTGAGACAGCGATATCGCCCGATTGAACTTTTAGGTAGAGGCGGATTTGGTAAAACTTTCCTAGCAATTGATGAAGACATCCCATCTCATCCCCGCTGTGCAGTCAAGCAATTTTATTTTTACGACCGCGACCCCGAAATTTTCAACAAAGCCGTTGAATTATTTCGCCAAGAAGCAGTCCGTTTAGACGAACTCGGAAAACACCCGCAAATCCCCACATTATTAGCGGGATTTGAACAAGAAGGTCATATTTATTTAGTTCAAGAGTTTATAGACGGGCCGACTCTTAAACAAGAATTAGACAATAGTGTCTACGATGAAAATCAAATTTGGCAACTGCTGCAAGACTTATTGCCCGTGCTGCAATTTATCCACGACAAGCGCGTCATTCACCGCGACATCAAACCCGAAAATATTATCCGCCGCCAGTCGGACAACAAACTCGTATTGATCGATTTCGGCATTGCCAAACTGCTGACTGATTCAGCGATACTCCGTTCAGCAACGCTCATCGGCAGTCAAGATTATGTAGCCCCCGAACAAATGCGCGGCAAAGTATTTCCTGCTAGCGACCTTTACAGTTTAGGGGTTACTTGCATTCGCCTCATGACGCAAGTTCCTCCCTTGGATATGTACGACTGCAACCACGAGCGCTGGTGGTGGCGCGAGTTTCTCCCCAAAGCCACGAGTATTAGCGACGAGTTAGGCGAAATTTTAGATAAATTGCTGCAAACTCGTCTCACTCAGCGGTACAGTTTTGCTACGGAAGTTTTGGACGATATCAAAGCAGCTTTAGATATTCGCCATCAAAATTTGCTTTCGCCCCAAAAGCCGATCGCTCCTGCTCTTAATAATAGCGACAACTCTGCCGATATCAACGCGCTACCAACTTCTGATTCTCGGATTTTACCCACAAATGCCGTCGCCAATTCCGCAGAAACTTTTTCCTTATCTGTTACTTCAAATCTCGATCCGACCATGATTTCGGCACGGGGAGTTGATTATACCAAACTGCGTGATTTTTTGTCAAACAAAAAATGGAAAGAAGCCGATCGCGAAACTTGGGGCTTGATGTGTCAGTCTCTTTCTCAGCCACCGGGTACTCAGCTAGAAATTAGCCAAATTTACCAGCTACCCTGCGAAGATTTGCAAACAGTCGATCGCCTTTGGTTGCACTACAGTCAAGGTCGGTTTGGCTTCAGCGTCCAAAAGGAGATTTATGAAAGCGTTAAGGGAGACTATATCAGATTTTGCGATCGGGTCAACTGGCAAACCTACAATTCTGCTACTACTTTAGGGCCGATTAAATTTAGTCAGCAAGCACCAATCGGACACCTCCCCTCTCGCAGTTGGGTTGGCGGCATTCAGTGGCTGCGACACCTCGATGCCCTATCAGCAAAATTAACCGAGTGCGACAATAATCCTGCTCCTAAATTGTAATTCGGTCTACCGACTCACTAAGTATAATTTCATATTTAAACTCTACCGGAAAGCAGAGAAATTTGTTGAGCTAGATGTATCCATCGACCGAGGCTCGGTGCGATCGATTGTCGCACAATGGATTCAGAAGGTGAACACAGCTACAAGTCTGCGATCCTGAGACTGTAGCAACAGAATTAAAGAGAGGTATCTATCCATGTTTTTTCACAAAAAACAACTAATGGCTGCGGTGACTGTAGACGAAGCCAACCCCCGTTTTGCCCAATTGCTGCTAGAACAGTTTGGCGGAGCAACCGGAGAACTGACAGCAGCTTTGCAATACTGGGTGCAGTCCTTTCACTGTGAAGATGCAGGGATTAAGGATATGCTCCAAGATATTGCAATAGAAGAATTCAGCCACTTAGAAATGGTGGGCCAACTTATCGAAATGCACACCAAAAACGTTGACCAAACAGAAGCTTACAAAAGCACTTTATTTGCGGTGCGCGGTGTAGGCCCGCACTTGTTGGACAGCCAAGGTCAAGCTTGGACGGCAGCTTATGTCAACGAAGGCGGGGAGGTAGTGCGCGATTTGCGCGCTAATATCGGTGCGGAAGCAGGAGCTCGCCAAACCTACGAAGAGTTGATTAAACTAGCGCCGGATATGGGAACGAAAAAGACGTTGCAGTTTCTGCTGACTCGCGAAATTTCTCACACTCAAATGTTCATGAAAGCTCTGGAATCGCTCGGTAAACTCACCGATCCGATGTTCGGCAATATTCCACCAGATTCCACTGTGGATCTCTACTTTAACTTGTCCACAAATGGCAAGGATGAACGCGGCCCTTGGAACTCGGAACCTACTTTCAAATACATTGCCGATCCCGCTCCCAAAGGTTAATTTGTGAGTTGTGTAGCGTGTGTGGCTTAGAAGATTTAAGCCCAGTGTTAAGTAATTTTTAAGCCGCACACCTTCTTTTTGAGGGTGTGCGGCTTAGAAGATTTAAGCCCAGTGCGTAGGTTGGGTTGAGGAACGAAACCCAACATTTTCTCTACAATTTTCCTTAACTGAACCTTATTGATTTTTAAGCCACGCACCCTAGGATATCGAACTTTTGTGTTGAGTATTTTTCAAGTCACGCGCCCAACGGTGTTATAATTATTTGAAATTCGGCTCGAACATTAACATCAAATCCATATTGAAATTGCGATCGACCTATTTATTAGTTTCTCACGGCAGCCGTGACCCCAGACCCCAACTAGCTTTGGAAAACCTAGGTCAACTGCTGTCTCAAAATTTGGCTGACTCGTTCCCAGCAGTAGCAACCGCCACCTTAGAACTCGGCCCCGCACCGCTGCACGAACAAATTTGCAGTTTTGGCGAACGTACCCTGTCCCTGGGACTGACAGAATTGCAAATCCTGCCTGTATTTTTATTGCCTGGTGTTCACGTCGCCGAAGACATACCGGCAGAGGTCGAAATTGCCCAACAAACTTTTGGTGACAAGCTAAAAATTGAATTGCGCCCGCATTTAGGTTCCCAGGAAGCAGGCTTAACAAAATTGGTAAAAAGTCAGATGGAAGAGGTGACTTTTCTCCCCAATCTGCTATTGCCAAAATGGATTTTATTATCTCACGGCAGCCGTCGCCCCGGAGGTAACTCGATTGTTGAGGAAATCGCCAGCCAACTCGGTGCGCTGACAGCTTATTGGTCGGTAAAGCCGAGTTTGTCAGAGCAAATTGAGAGTTTGGTTCGTGGTGGACAGCAGCAAATAGGGATTGTGCCATACTTCTTATTTAATGGAGGAATTACAGATGCGATCGCCAAAAATGTCGCACAGCTAAAGCAGCAATTTCCTGCGGCGGAACTTCATCTCGCGAATCCTCTAGGCGCAAGTGTACAATTAGCAGACTTAATTGGGAATTTAATTCAAAAATGAACCCCAGAGGCACAGAAGAGGTAAAGGAAGCAAGAAAGATGTCTTTAGGAAAAGTGTATTTAGTAGGTGCGGGGCCCGGAGATCCGGGTTTGATGACCTTGAAGGGAAAAGCTTTGTTAGAGTGTGCGGATGTGGTGATTTACGACGCTTTAGTCAGCCCTCAAATTTTGGCAGCAATCAACCCCCAAGCAGAACGAATTGATGCCGGAAAACGCAAAGGGCGTCACTCGTTAATGCAGGACGAAACCACTCAGTTAATGATAGAAAAAGCTGGAGATAATGCGATCGTAGTTCGTCTCAAAGGCGGCGATCCGTTTATCTTCGGTCGCGGTGGCGAAGAAATGGAAGAGTTGGTAAAAGCTGGAGTGTCAGTAGAAGTCGTGCCCGGTGTAACTTCTGGGATTGCGGCCCCTGCTTATGCGGGCATTCCTTTAACACATCGATCGTACAGTTCCTCTGTCACCTTTGTCACCGGCCACGAATCAGCGGGAAAATATCGGCCGGAGGTAAATTGGCAGGCGATCGCCCGTGGCTCCGAAACCATTGTAGTATACATGGGAATCCACAATTTGCCTTACATTATCGGCCAGTTAACAGCAGCAGAATTAAGTGCAGAAACGCCCATAGCGTTAGTGCGCTGGGGAACGCGGCCGGAACAAGAAGAATTGATCGGGACTTTGGGTACAATTGTAGAGCAAGTTGAGGCGATCGGATTTGCAGCACCTGCGATCGCGGTCATCGGAAACGTCGTCAATTTGCACTCGATATTGTCGGGCTGTCGGCCTGTTTCTCAGACTGTAGAATAAGCGGGGAAATTGCCCCTAAATCCTCGTAGGGTGCGCCGGGCCGCGCACCTTACTGCTAAATCTATTTTTGGCGATTAGTTATGCTCGCCAACAACTAAGGATCGCGAATTAAATAACTTACAATTTTAATTGTTATTGTGGGATGGGCGTCTCGCCCGTCCAAAAAGGACGGGCGGGACGCCCATCCAACTTTCAAGAGTGGAAGTTATTTAATTCTCATTCCTAACAACCAACCACTAACTAATGACTAATGACTAATGACTAATGACTAATGACTAATGACTCAACGCGCCACCTGCCGCATATATTCCCCCCACAACTGAGCGGCATTTGAACTACCTCCCCCAGTCGGAGAATTATCATCATTTCCCAACCAAACTCCAGTCACCAGTTGCTGACTCGGAATATAACCGACAAACCACAAATCTCTATTATCATTAGTCGTGCCTGTTTTTCCAGCTTCTCCCAACCCCAAAGCAGCACTGCTACCCGTACCTCCCCGCACCACACCTTGCAGCATATCAGTCATCGTATCCGCTACGGCCTCCGAAACTAACTGCCGATTGGCAATGCCATCTTTTTGATACTCATAAATCACCCGGCAACTGTTAAAATCATTTCGATCTTTGCAATCGCTGCTGTCAATAATTCGCTTGATTACGTGGGGACGATTGCCCAAACCCCGATTGGCCAAAACCCCGAATGCACCCGTTAATTGCAACACATTAACTTCACTTTCACCTAATACTAAACCAGGGTTAGAACGCAGTTCCGAAGTAATTCCCAAACGTCTGGCCATTCCCACTACATTGTCTAAACCGACATCTTGTGCAATTCTCAAAGCAACTGCATTTTCCGACTGTGCTAAACCCCGATACATATCAGCATTACCGCTGGTTCTTTCGCAGCCGCTGTAACTTTGTCCGCCCCAAGAAAGGGGGGCGCAAGAATAAGTTTTATCGGGTGAGATTCCCTGTTCCAGGGCGGCTGCATAGCTGAAAATCTTAAATGTAGAACCGGGCTGTCTCAAAGCTTGGGTAGCCCGATTAAACTGACTTTTTAAGTAATCTACGCCCCCAACTAAAGCTAAGACTTCCCCGGTTGTACTATTGAGAGTTACCACGGCTCCTTGAGAAAAACCTGCACTGGCTCCCGCATTTTCAACAGCATTTCTGAGGGAAGTTTCCGCCAACTTTTGCAGGCCGGGATTCAAACCTGTTTCTACAATAAAATTGCCTTCTCTGGCTAACTGCTCCCCCAGCAAAAACTCCAATTCGTCAAATACATAACTGTAGAAATAAGGAGCGATCGTACTTTGCAGATATTGGCGGGCTTTAGGATTGATCTCAATTCGCGATCGCCTCGCGCGATCGGCTTCTTCCTGAGAAATCGTCCCCAGGGCCCGCATCCGTTCGATCACTCGATCGCGATACTGTACCGCCAACTGATAATTTTGAATCGGATTAAAACTGTTTGGAGCCGGCAAAATGCCAGCCAAAGTTGCCGCCTCTGACAAAGTTAAATCCTTCGCAGACTTCCCAAAATAAAACCGAGCCGCATCCTCAAAACCGTAAAGATCAATTCCCAAAAACACGCGATTCAAATAAGTCAGCAACAGCTCGTCTTTGCTGTAATAATTCTCCAGTTTCAAGGCAACTACAGCTTCCCGTAACTTGCGTCCTGCCGAATCTTGAGTTCCCACATAATCTCGAAACAAACTCCTAGCTAACTGCTGCGTCACAGTGCTGCCGCCTTCGCGAATTCCTCCCCCGCGAACATTAGTCAAAAGCGCGCGCAAAACTCCGATCGGATCTACCCCCAAATGCCAATTGTAGCGGCTGTCTTCCGAAGCAAGTACCGCCTTGGATAAATAAGGCGAAAAATCCTGCAATTGCTTTAATTCTAAGTGAGCGTTATTCTGAGGAGGACGCAGCGGAGTTTGCCCATCGCGGGCGTAAACAATCACGGGGCCATTGATACTTCTCGGCAGAGGCCGCACTTGAAACTTTGTGGATTCCATCCCTACCAACACGGCAATCAAAGCGGTGATTCCGCTTACGCCATAAAAGCTGTAACGCAGAAGTTGCAAATACCAAGGCGGCGGATATACGAATTGAATTCTGACAGCGGCGGCTAGTTCCGGCGGCCCTAAAGTAAACACGTCTCCGTGACGCAGGGACATACTTTTAACTCGCCTTTTGCCATTGTAAATGCCGTTTGTGGAGTCTTCATCTTTGATGACAAAAGGAGTCCGTCGCCGAGTATCGCGCGACAGGGATAAGTGCACGTGACTGACAACGGGATTGCGAACTACAATATCTGAAGATTTGGACGATCGACCTAACAGATATCGATCGCCCAACAGCGGATAAACCTCTGCTTTAGCTGCACCTGCATCCTGCACCCACAGTTCGGGTACTTTGGCGTTCGGTTTCAGCGCTAGCTGGTTAAAATTAACCTTGGCAATAGTCTGGACTGCTTGGGTAATAGCACCCAAGACGGTTTGAGGTTTGCGGGGCGGCTGCGGTGGGGTCATATTTCGCTGTAGACTACGATCGAGCGATCGGCTCTTGCACCATTCTACTCGCAACTTTTGGCTAATTTCACGATCGGCTCACACTCTCTTAGCGATCGTCGGCTAATGGCGATCGATTTTGGGGTGATTGGTGAACCCGCAAGGCGAGCATTTCCTTGAGCAAATCTCCACCCAGCCACAACAAATCCCGATCTCACCAGGAAATTAAATTATCATAAACTTGCCCCAAAATTAATACTTTCGATAACATTTATAGCGGTTCTCAAGCGTGGTGAGGTATGGGGTGAGTCCTATGCCCTATGCCCTAGGCCCGCGAGAGCACCTCATGTTACTGAGGATCGCGAATTAAATAACTTACAATTTTAATTGTTATTGTGGAAGTTATTTAATTTTCATTCCTGAGAAAGGCTATACCAGATTTACCAACACAATTCGCATAATTAAAACCCCCCTTTTTCAAGGGGGGTTAACAGCCGAAAATCAGCTTGATTCTACTTACATCGAAGAACCCAAACCGGCATAAGCACCGTAGAAGAAAAGACTCACAATGCTGAGAACACCGAGGCCTGCAACAGTAGCTACCAGCCACAAAGGAATTCTGCCACTTTCACTAAACATAGCCATCACCTCACTAATTTACAGCTCAACAAATTCGATGGAACTATCGAAAGCCAACTCAGACACCAGTTAATTAAAGAAATAACTGGAGAACAAAATACCCAAAACAAAAATCAGCAACAAACCCAAATACAAAGAAGTCCGGTTTAACTCAACAGGCTGCTCGTTGGGATTAGGAACGCGCTCAGGCATTGTAAACTCCTATCGTTGAATAAATTGCATTGCTGCGATCGCGCCCAAAAAGAAAATTGTTGGGACACCTAAAGTATGAACGGCCAACCAGCGCACCGTAAAAATCGGATACGAAATTGGCTCATTATTGGGGGTTCTACTCGTCATTTTTCCAAATCCTTGTTAAATTACTTGGCAATGAACTGATCTACTTGTTTCTTAGCTTCAAAGCGATCCGAGATAATCGGCACTTCTTCCCGCTGCGGTGTGAAATATTGGTTAGGGCGAGGAGTTCCGAAAGCATCGTAAGCCAAACCCGTTTGCACAAACAGCCATCCAGCAATAAACAAAGCCGGAATGGTGATGCTGTGAATTACCCAATAACGGATACTTGTAATAATGTCCCCAAACGGACGTTCTCCAGTTGTACCAGCCATTTAGAATCCTCCTTTCAACAACAAATTGACAGACAATCTCTCTTACTATTCTACTATCAAGCAGCTTGCGCTGAACCTTGATATTTAAGTAGAGTACCGCTCGCGCCGATCACAAATCCGCGATCGGGGCCCATAAAGACAATCCTGTAAAAATTAGCCGGAACATCTTCAACTTCGCGGTCTTTTAGCCAAGTTTTCCCGCCGTCCAAACTGCACAGCAAATTGCCTCCGCCGCCGGCTACCCAAACTTCATTATCAGTCCGGTAAGCCATGTCCAGCAAACCCCAACTCGCCTTGCGATCGGGAAAAAACGGTTTTCCCCAACCTTCAGGATTGGACGGGTCGCTAAACTGAATCTGACCGCCGCGGGCAAGCATCCACAAACGCCCGTCCTTGGTAAAGCCCATATTTTGCAGGCGGCGAGAACTATTGCGGTTGTGAGGTTCCCAAGCTTCTTGTCCGGGTTTCCACACCGAGTAGAAATTGCCCTTCGAGGAAACTGCAACATACTGCCCGTCTTCAGAACGGTTGATATTGCGAACTACCCCAAAAGAATCCTGCACAACAGCTTTCCAATTTTTGCCGCCGTCGGAAGTCCGGTAAATCGCCCCGACATCGGTCGTCATCTCGGCGGAATTCGGGCCCAAAGCTGCGATCGTACTCGGAGAACCGGGCAACTGAGAGCTCAAAGCAATCCGCGTCCAAGACTTGCCCTCATCGTTCGTGTGGAGCAAAACTGAAGGCTGGCCGACAATCCAGCCTTCGGAACCGGAAAAACTCACCGACGCAAAACGCGACCTCGGATCGTCGATATCCAGTGCTATAGACTTCCAGCTAGTACCGCCGTCCAGCGTTTCGAGCAGAGTCGCCTCAGAACCCACAACCCAGCCGTGCTGAGGATTGCCCGTAAAGGCAATATCCTGCAAATTAGCGGACGTCGGCAAGGAAATCACTTGCCAGGGGTTGTAACTCACAGAACCGATGGTGCTGCAACTCGTACAGATGAGCGCAGCGGCCAATAACATTACAATTCGTTGCCAAAATCTCACAATCGTTTTACTGCAAACCATACATACTAAGTAACAACAAGAAACCAACGACCAAGCCGCCAAAAATCAGCAAACTTTTCTGACCTTCGGTCATGCCGTTGACACCGACACCGTAGCGCTGATTTGCCTTAAATCCCGATACCCCTTCCATCTGACCGAGATTTTGAAACATCGATTTGCGCGCCCCGCAAACGGGACACACCCAAGTCGGGGTGACATCTGTAAAAGCAGTGCCAGGGGCAATTGCATTTTTAGGATCGCCTTTTTTAGGATTGTAGACGTAGCCGCAGGCTCGGCACTCGTGCCGATCGAGGGTATTAGTCTCCGTGGCTCGATCGCTCATAAATCCAAAATTATGGGTCAGCTAATCGTGAAGTACCTCAACTAAACTTCGTTCGAGTTGGGGCTTCCAACTAAAACTCATATGAGGACGGTCTTATTCGTCTTCGAGGTTTCCCGTCTCAACCGCCGATGCCACGTTAGGGACACCACTTGGGTGTTCGACACTTAAGTCGAGGATGGTCTTACTTAGCGTCCACAGGCAGCCGCCCGTCTTCCACAGGCAGTTACAATATTAAAATATACATTAAAAATTATTGCAGAAGATGGAGGATTAATCTCAACTAACTCGTAATTTTAGCTACCCAAAATCTATATAATGTAACAGACAAGTTACAGAACCCTTTCACCTAGGCAGTAATTATTCATCGTGTTTGCACTCAGCGGCTACGAGTATTTCTTAGGCTTCCTGTTAATTTCCAGCCTAGTCCCTATCCTCGCCCTCACGGCGTCTAAGGTACTGCGGCCCAAAAGTCGTCCCTACGACCGACGCACTACCTACGAATCCGGCGTCGAGCCGATCGGCGGAGCCTGGATTCAGTTCAACATCCGATATTATATGTTCGCCCTGGTCTTCGTCATCTTCGACGTAGAGACCGTCTTCCTCTATCCTTGGGCGGTTGCTTTCAACCAGCTAGGACTGTTGGCTTTCATCGAAGCCTTGTTTTTTATCACGATCCTCGTTATTGCTCTTGTCTATGCATGGCGCAAAGGAGCCTTGGAATGGTCTTAAGTTCTGACAAATCACAAAAACCTCTAATTGTCAACCCCGCTATTCGCCCTGAAGTCACATCCGAATTATCAGAGAACGTCATCCTAACTACGGTTGATGACCTCTACAATTGGGCGAGACTTTCGAGCCTGTGGCCCCTGCTTTACGGTACCGCTTGCTGCTTCATCGAATTTGCAGCTTTGATCGGATCGCGCTTCGACTTCGACAGATTCGGCTTAGTACCCCGATCGAGTCCCCGACAAGCCGACTTGATCATCACCGCCGGCACAATTACCATGAAGTACGCCCCCATCTTGGTGCGGCTGTACGAACAAATGCCCGAACCCAAATACGTCATCGCGATGGGCGCTTGCACCATCACCGGCGGAATGTTCAGCGTAGACTCCACCACAGCAGTCAGAGGCGTTGACAAACTGATTCCTGTAGACGTGTACATCCCCGGCTGTCCCCCCCGCCCAGAAGCGATTATTGACGCAATTATCAAACTGCGGAAAAAAATCGCCAACGATTCCATGCAAGAACGGGCCAATTTGCTACCAACCCACCGCTACTACACCAGACCCCACAAGATGAAAGTAGTAGCCGACATTTTAGATGGCAAATATTTGTCAGTTCCAGGCCGGATGGCGCCACCGAAAGAATTGACCGAAGCAATGGGAATGCCAGTACCACCGGCTTTGCTTGCAGGACAAAAACAGGAGGTAAACCGTGGCTGAGACAGAATCTGCAATTGTTGAAGCCGGGAAGGTTTCCCAGTGGTTGACTCAAAATGGCTTTGAACACGAAGCTTTAGCGGCCGATAATTTGGGCGTGGAGATATTAAAGGTCGATCGAGACTTCTTAATTCCGATGTCAACAGCACTGTATGCCTACGGGTTTAATTATATGCAGTGCCAGTGCGCCTACGACCAAGGGCCGGGAGAAGATTTAGTCAGCGTCTACCACTTGGCTAAGCTGACAGATAATGCTTCCCATCCCGAAGAAGTCCGCGTCAAAGTATTCATTCCCCGCGAAGATCCCAGAGTGCCATCAGTCTACTGGATTTGGAAAGCAGCCGACTTTCAAGAGCGGGAATCCTACGATATGTACGGCATAGTCTATGAAGGACATCCGAATCTGAAACGGATTTTGATGAACGAAGATTGGGTAGGCTGGCCGCTGCGGAAAGATTACATTTCCCCTGATTTCTACGAATTGCAAGACGCTTATTAAGGGAGTTTTGCGAGGGCGGGTTTAGAGCATAAAATTGGGCTTTTAAAGTTGAGTTTTATGCGAAACTCGCCCTCTATTTTTTTGATTAACTGCTTCCTAGGCTCTGCCTGGTAACCGATGTCCAAAAACGCTATTTTCAAAAAAGTATTAGTATGGTTTACGAAACTGCTGGTTTAATAGCTTTACTAAGTATCGTAATAATTTACCTGCAACTTCGCAGGGGTAAGAACAAACCGAATGATAACCAGCTCGAAGTGCAGAAAGTTGAGCTGAGGCAAATGCAGTTACAACAAGCAAATAACCTATTTACCGCCTTTATAGTTCAAATCCTTGCAAGATTTAAGCAAACAGAGGCAGAACTCAAGGCAGCTACTACTGAGAACAATTCTTTGAAGCAGACGGTTCAAAAGCTACAACAACAGTTAGCAAGCGTTGAGATCGAAAGAGATGAAGTAAGGAAAATTTCAACAAATCTTCGTATTGAAAATATTTACTTTGAACAAAAAATTGAAGAACTAGAAGCTCATAAAAAAGTTCTTATTCAAGAATTGGGTGGTTCTCTCAGCAGTCAAGATATAGAGTTTATAACCTGGGAATTTTTAATCGAGAAAGTTAAAGAGGTTACTAGACAGCTTAATGAAGTCATAGCCCTAAATCAATCCCTCATTAAAACAAATACGGATTTACAGCAAGAAATAGACGTTCTGAGAAGAGAGTTAAATCAAGTTAAAGATAATAATACTAGATTGACACAAGATAATCTACAACTCCGAGCTAGCCAAAACTCTTTAGAGTCAGAAATAAGACGAGAATTAGACCGAGTTCAACCTTTAGAGATAGATAATAACCAGCTAGAGCAAGAAAAAACCCAATTAGAAAGAAAGCTTTATGAGTTAAATTCATTAAACTCCAATTCACGTCAATTAGAAACAAAAGTTAAGCAACTAGAAGAGAATGCCATAGAGCTAGAAAAAGCCAAAATAAGTTTAGAGCTACAGCTAGAAAGAAAGGTTTATGAGTTAAATTCATTAAACTCCAATTCACCTCAATTAGAAACAAAAGTTAAGCAACTAGAAGGTAATGCCATAGAGCTAGAAAAAGCCAAAATAAGTTTAGAGCTACAGCTTAAGAACGAGAGAAACAAAGTTGCACTTCTTGAGGAAAAAATTAATAGTTTGCAAATTGAAAATCGGGATGAGGAAATTAATCTGCTGCTTGCAAAAATAGATCAACTAAAGGAGATAATAAAAAGACTACGAGAGGGTCATCATGATGAAATAAATTTATTAAAATATTATAATAATTTAGTTTATTTCGTTCAAACATCTTTAGGAGCTTCAGGAATAGAGAAATTAAATGATTGGGAAAAAACGGAAGAGTTTTACATAGAACTTATCAGTAGACTTTGTTTTATCGATACGATACTCGTAACTAAAATTCGATCCTTGGAATATAAATTACATCCCGTTTATAAGGAATATATTGCTGTGGCTTTAGCTGATAGGTTTAGCTATCCCGGTAAATTTTTGTTTTGGAGTAATGGCGAAATGTGGTCGGAACTAAGTTATTTCTTCAATAGTAAGTTGTAATTAAGAGTTTATAAATCTAACCGATGAGTTCCAACGATCGCCAAACAAAACTAGAATATGGGGATTTTCAGACACCGCTGGAATTAGCCGAGATGGTGTGTCGGAAATTGATAGAACTTGATGTTAACCCCAAAGTCATCATTGAGCCAACTTGCGGCATAGGTAATTTCATTAAAGCTGCTGCAAATTCGTTTCCATCCGCCAGCAAGATTATCGGGGTTGAAATCAATCAAAGTTATTTAATAGAATTAAAAGCTAAGCATGAATTATTACAGGATGAAAGATGTGAGGTTAATCACGGAGATTTTTTTGAGTTTGACTGGACATCATTAATCAGCCAATTTAACCATAGGGTGCTGGTACTTGGCAACTTTCCTTGGGTAACAAACTCACAACAAGGAACTATTGCTAGTGAAAACTTGCCCAAAAAAAGTAATTTTCAAAAGCACACTGGCTTAGATGCACTAACAGGTAAAAGTAACTTTGATATCTCAGAATGGATGCTGATCCATGCGATACAATGGTTGCAAAATCGTGATGCCACTCTGGCAATGCTTTGCAAGACTTCCGTGGCGAGAAAGTTATTGAGTTACATTCATTCAAAAAAACTTAATCTCGCTAGCTGTGCAACTTACAAAATAGATGCTAAAAAGTATTTTGGTGCAAATGTGGATGCCTGTTTGTTATACTGCAAGTTTGACGCTCATTCGCAAAACTACTTCTGCGATGTATTTAGCAGTTTAGAAAGTTCAGGCTGTCACCGCATTGGATATCACAACACTCTCCTGGTTAAGGATATAGACTCTTTCAATAAATTGATTAATTTATATGCTGTAAATTCAGGAACGAAATGGCGATCGGGCGTCAAGCATGACTGCTCGAATGTGATGGAGTTTCGGAAAATTGATAATTTGTTTGTCAATGGATTTGGGGAATCTGTCGAGCTTGAGGAAACTTATCTATTTCCGCTACTTAAAGGATCGGATGTTGCTCAAAATCGCATTAATGCTACAGATCGATATATCTTAGTTACTCAAAAATTTATCGGTGAATCAACCGAAAATATCAAAACTATAGCCCCTAAAACCGGACGTTATCTAGAGAAGTGCGGGCAATATCTAGATAATCGCAAAAGCAAAATTTACCAAAATAACCCTCGCTTTTCGATTTTTGGAGTAGGCGATTATAGCTTCCAACCTTGGAAAATTGCGATTTGCGGGCTTTATAAAAAATTGGATTTTAGGTTAATCGGTGAAATAGCTAATAAACCTGCAATTTTCGATGATACTGTTTACTTTCTCAGCTTTGACAGCGAGAGAGTTGCACGTCAAACTTTTGAGCTTTTGAATTCACCGACGGCAATTAACTTTTATTCAGCACTCGTATTTTGGGATGAAAAGCGCCCGATTAAATCCAGCATTTTAAATTGTCTGAATCTAGCAAGGCTGGCAGAGTTGGAATTTGTAACCGCTGATGCACGCAGATAAACGCAGATGGATAGAGATATAATTTCTATTATCGGTAATTCTGAAAACCTATGACTCAAGCTTTACCCAAACTCGTAAACTTCGAGGAATTTGTGGAGTGGCTGCCTGAAAACTCGGCGGTACGCTACGAACTGCATAATGGAGATATTGTTGAGATGGCACAACCAGTAGGCGAACATGAGGAAGTTAAAGGCTTTCTTACAATCAAAGTTTCCGTTGCAATCGATCGTCTGGGATTGCCCTACAGTATCCCCAACCAAGTGATAGTTAGACCTCCTGAAAAAGATTCTGGTTATTTCCCCGATGTGTTGGTGCTGAATCGCGCAAATTTGGCACAAGAAACTTTGTGGCAAAAACAATCTATCCTCAGTTTTGGTGCATCGATACCGTTGGTAATTGAGGTTGTGTCAAGTAATTGGCGCGATGATTACTATTTGAAATATGCTGATTATGAGGAGATGGGTATCCCTGAATATTGGATTGTGGATTATGCTGCGTTGGGTGGACGCAATTTTATTGGCAATCCCAAACAACCGACAATTTCTGTGTGTAACTTGGTTGATGGTGAATATCAAGTCCTCAAGTTTCGAGAGAACGATCGCATTGTGTCGCAAACTTTTCCTGATTTGAACCTCACAGCAAATCAGATTTTTCAAGCTGGTTTAGTGTAAGCGGATCTCTCGTAAATTTGGATTTTTTAACCGCTGATGCACGCAGATAAACGCAGATGAGTACACAGGAATTACTTATCAAAAGCAAAGAAACCGGGTTTTTGATTTCGCAAAGAACCCGGTTTCTGACTACTCGTGCCTCAGCCTTATAAACGTAAAATATCGTTTATAAGGCTGAATGATTAAACGGCAGAGAAGACGGAGGACACAGAGTCAATCGATTTTAGATTTTAGATTTTAGATTTTAGATTTTCGATTGACTTGCGCGAGATAAATGCGGGGGCTTGAGGATTTTCGATTTTCGATTGTGGATTGATTCCACGGATAAATCCGGGGGCTTGTACCCTCAAGAAATTCGTAGTCAGAGATTGAGAGAGATGAATAATTTCGATGCCAATGGATTTGAGATCGGAACATTTTTCATAGCAATCCGCGATAGCGAATAAACACCAAAAGCACCGCCCACGATCCTAATGCGACTTTGACTGCAACCAGGATATTAAGCAAGGGGAGAATGCCACCGCTGAAAAGTGTGCCTAACTCTCCGTGGGGTAACTCATATCCTGACAGAGTGATAACGGACAATACAATGAAAACAAGTACCGAAACCTTCTCCAAAGTCGCGGCGTGCCACTGCTTGTAGATTTCTTGCATCCACTGCGGTGATGAGGTAATCGCCACCAAGCCGATCGCAGTTCCCCCCGCTACACCCGCTGCAAAACCACCGCCTGGACTTAAATGGCCGCGAATTGCTAGTTCGACACCCACCAACGCGGCAATCGTCGCTCCCAATCGCGCCAAAATAATCGATGGTTGATCGGTAAACTGATATATGGCGCAGGACGGCTGTTCATTGGCTAGCATAAAACTTGCACCCAAGATGGCGATCGTAAATACTACGACTTCAAAGATCGTGTCGTACAGCCGATTTCGCAAAATGATACCGGAAACCGCATTGGATACTCCACTATCTTGAACAACCAATTCGACGATCGAACTTTGCTGCGATAACTCCATTGTGGGATTGGCGATTAGCAGCATTTTGATAAACAGCGCTATCCCGGATAAAAAGTAAACCCACTTCATCAATGCTTGTCCTCTGCGTCAGGTGTATTTACATAGGTTAGGGTTGTCCCCGGTGATGAAAGTTCGGTTTGCATGATGTCGTAGACACGCCGAACTCTGGTTGCGGTGTTATAAAGTTGCGCTTCGCCGCTGTGTTCCAATTGGCTTTGTGGCGCACAAGCTGCATGAACTTCTTTTTCCCTCAGCGCCCGCTGCAATGCCTGTGCACTCGCATAGGGAACGAGTTCCAGGCGCATATGGCGTTTCTCAAAAACTGTGCGGATGTCATCTATCAGTTGCTTAAAATCACCTGCGGTTTTGTCGTTTGGTATAGCCTCGCCCTCTGTCCCCTCTTCGATTACACCCAGACGCAGCACGAAGGATGAACGCACCGTCACTGCATAAAGTGTAATCGCGAGTAGAGTACCCATCAAGGCTTCGGTCAAGCCCACATCTCCCGCCCCTAGAATTGTATACACCAAGGCGGCGATCGCTCCCAATACCCCCCGCAGCAGCAATGCGTGGTATGGATTGACCTGAAATACCACCATACCAGCAGCTAAGGGTAGCAGAGCGACGAGGACATAAATGTAGCTATTATCGTTCATAGTTAGTCCCTGTTTTGGAACAATAGGCCAACACATATCCCAGCATTGTGTTCCAGGTTGCTAAGCAAATGATCGCCAGAATCAGCAGGGGCCATTTACTGGGTATTTGCAGCAGCAATCCGACGACTATCGCGATCGAACCCAGCGTATCTGCTACCGAAAGACTGTGCAGTTTATATAAAACCGATCGCTTCCCAAGTAGGTAAGAAGTACCCCAAAACCAGAAAAAAATCCCTATACCGATGCAGGTATAGCTCAATACATCTATTACGATCATGCTTCACTGATACGTTTGATTATTTGTGCCAACAACATCAAGCCAGCATTACCCACACTGAGGATAATCGCCGCCACCACACCGATCATCCAATCATCGCGCCAGACGGATATGACGAGAGCGATGATTGCCGCCTTGGTCGAAATACTGGCAAACGCCAACATTGTCTGCCAGATATCATGATCTTTCCATACCTCATACATGGGTATGAGCAGAGCCAAAATCATCGCAATTAGAATCAAGTTGTTCAAGTTGTTCAATTGTGTGTACTCCTGATTTTTCTTACTTAATATTGGGGCGGGCTCGCGTCCCCAACCCCTTACACCCCACAAGAAACTCTTGAGAATAGTGCAACTTAATAGACCTCTGCCATCATTGTGGAACAGGGTTCCTGCCTGTTCTTGACGGGCTGTTTCGCGGGTCGGGGCGGGTTTATTTAACCTGTCTGCAATCTTTAAAGCTATTGGTGAACCCGCCCCTACAGATTCTTGAGAATTATCCAATATCGAGCGTGTAAATAAACTCGGATATGTCAGAAAATGTAAAGTATCGTAACCCCTGCGATAGAGCACTTTTACTAACTGCGGACATACTTACCTATTTTATCGCCGTTCTACTTATTTATTTCTCCCTTCTCTGCCTTCTCTGAGTTCTCTGCGGTTAAATAATTCCGAAAAAACTTCAGCTAATTACTCGAAGTCCGCCGCACTCGGTGTACTTCGTAAAAACCCTCTTCGTGATATTTCACAACAATCGTCTTGGGAGTAAAAGTGATCACGAAGACATCTAGGAATATCAGCAAGGGCGATCGATGGTTTGGCACTTTTTCCATGATCACATCTTCGTGTCTGTGGGGACGGAAGATGAGTTCAAAAGCTTCTATATAAGCTATCGGAATCGCCATGAAGATTTTACCAAACACCCCCAACCATTCCCTCAAAGGTTCCGGGGGTGTGTAGCTGCGCGGCAACAGGAAAGCAATGATGATGCCGATCGCAATATTTGCCAAACTAAAATCGGCAGTAAGTAGAAACCAGATCGTCAGTCTTAATATTAGCTGTCCAATCATTGTGGTAATGCCATCCAGAATAGTAGGAGCGAAATCAAGCTCATAAAACCGACCAAATGATCGAATTGTTCAAGCATACGTGGCAGTTTGATTGCCGTGCGTTGAAAAATTAGAAAATAGGCTAACCAACCAACACCGATGATGGCTATCGCCTTAAGCATATTTTCCAGCGTATAAGCCTGAACATCAAAAGCATTGGCTGCAATCAGCCCACCTAGCAACAGCAACACTGCAGGCCAAAAACCGGGTTTTGATTTTGCTTCTCCACCACGGGGCAGAAAGATGAATTTAGCAAATAGGATAGCAGTTCCTACTGCTGCCACATTCATGGCGATCGCATAAGGGGGTGTCAAATTCTTCAAAGTCAACATCTTTGCCCCAAAGCCAACCAAAAAAGGAAAGCCTGAGATCGAAAGGCTACCCACGACTAAGGCAATCCAGAGCTTAGTATTAATCTGCTTTTGTCGCAATACCTTAAAGTCGCGGCTGGGTAAAGAGCCCGCAATCAGGAATAGCGCCGATTTGACCAAGCCGTGGGCGAGGGCATAAAAGCCTGCCGCTTCCGGGGCTACGAGAATCCAACCTAACTGCGAAACCGTGCTGAACGCCAGCAGCCGCTTGGTATCCTTTTCAAAGAGGCCATAGAAGACGCCCATCAACGCCGCCCCCACTCCGAAAATTTGGACGATGGGTGCCACCTCCTCCACCATCAGCGCGCACCGCACGAGGGGATATACCCCCGCTTTAACCACAATCCCTGACAGCAAAGCCGACACTGGCGTTTCTGATTCCGAGTGAGTTAGCGGTAGCCATAGCCCCGATACAAACACACCTCCCTTAACCAAGAGTGCCATAAAGATCAGAGCTGTCGCCTCTGGGGGCGCTGCACCCAAGCCGGCAAAACTAAACGAATTACTTGCCTTATAAACCAGCACGGCACCGACTAGATAAAACAGCATTGCCGTGTTGCTAATAAATAGATAGCGCAAAGCTACCCAAATCGAGCGATCGGTGCGAGGATAGGCAATCAAGAGAAACGCCGCAATCCCGCTGACCTCTAACCCCACATATAAACTGATAAAGTCACTAGAGGCAAAGGCCGCATTCAGGCTGCCGTGTACCATCAGAATTTGTGCATAAAAAAATGCCGTCTTCTCTGTGGGCCAACAGTAGATAATCACCGCTGCCGTGACTAAGGCATTGGTTAAGATGAAATAGCCGCTCAAGCGATCGACTAACAACGTGACACTGAAATTATCCAGTAACTGCAGCGTCACCGCTGACGGCATAGCAAAAAGCTGGAACGCATAGGCAGCGGACGCGAGCGCTCCGAATATTGCCAGATACTTGGCAAACTTCGGAATCAAATAAATACTAAACCCGACAAAAAACGGGAGTCCAATCCAGGCTAGCGTCAGGGTATTCATGGGGTATTATTCATCTCGATTTCGTTACTTTCTAATGTCGGATTATCTCGTGCCAGCTTCATCACACTTACCAGCATTAAAGCCTGAATCGAAAAGCCGATCACGATCGCCGTTAAGATCACCGCCTGGGGAACCGGATCGGCGTAAGCGACAACATTTTTCCCCTTTGAAATAATTGGTGTCAGCAAGCCTTCTCGCGATGCCACCACCACGTAATAGGCGATAACCCCTGTACTCATGACATCCATACAGACGATTTTCATGAGCAGGTTCTTTTTAAAGATGATACCAAAAAATCCGCAAAATACTGTTGCCAATACCAATGCTTCTAACATGGAAATTGCGTGTTGGATAAGGGGTTTTTGTTATTATATTTGAATTGGCGTATATTATTTCTAATGGGACTTAGAAATTTTCTAGCCCCTAAACTAGCTGAAACGCACTCTAGGTAAGGGAAAGAGTTTTCGGCTCCGTCAATCGATTTTAGATTTTAGATTTTAGATTTTAGATTTACTTGCGCGAGATAAATGCGGGGGCAATAAGTGATTTTCGATTTTCGATTTGGGATTGATTTGCGCGAGATAAATCACGTGGCGGGTACCACATGAAGAAATTTTTGGTCAGATCCCAAACCCTTGCCAGTTCTGGACTGTACCCAATTCAACCTCAAACCCTTTACCTGTCGCTGTTTGCAGCCATTTTGGACGTGACTTTTGTCTAAGTCTCGTTAGCGAATCTGTGGCCGACAACGAAGTCCGATCGTCCATCAAACCCGGTTTCAGAGCACTCGTGCGTCCAAGAGTGTTCAATTTCACTGGAGCGAACCTCACTAAGTTCAATCATTCCGCAAAGCTGCGATCGGATCTAAGCGAGCCGCATTCCGAGCCGGTAACACTCCAGCCAATAAGCCTACAGTAAAGGATAGCCCAAAACCAGCCGCGATCGACCATACAGAAACCACAAACGGAAATTTGAATGCTGTCGAGGCCCCAAAGGCGATCGCAACTCCCAACCCAATACCCGCCGTTCCCCCCACCGTGGAAACTAAAATAGATTCCGCCATAAATTGAATGAGAATTGCTGCATTAGTAGCGCCTACGGCTTTGCGAATCCCGATTTCCTTAGTCCGTTCCACAACAGACACCAACATAATATTAGCAATACCGATGCCGCCAACCACCAAAGAAATTCCGGCGATCGAACCCACCATCACCGTAAATAAACCTATCACATTGCTGAAAGTATTAACTATCTCAGCTTGATTTACAACTCTAAAATCATCCGGTTGTGGCGGATAAATATTGTGGCGCAAGCGCATGATATTTTCCACTTGAAATTGAGCATCCGCCAAATCCGCTTCGTCGGCAGTTTCCAACCAAAAACCCGATATTGCAATCCCCGCTAAAGAATTTCTCCCCACAATCCGCGAAGACATATTTTTGAGGGGAATATACACTCGATCGTCCTGATCGGTTCCCCCTACAGACCCCTTGCTTTCCATCACTCCAATGACCTTGTAGCGGTTTCCCTGAATGCGAATATCAGAGGATAGCGCATTAACTCCGGCTCCAAAAAGTTCGTCCCGCACCTTAGAACCGAGGACAACTACTGGCTCAGCAGCATTCAATTCATCCTCGTTAAAAAACCGTCCTTCTTGGGGTTGAATGTTCTTCACATCTGGATAGTTTAAATCCGTTCCCAAAATCGAAGTAAATGAATTTTGTCCGCCATAAACGACTTGCACTTGGCGCTGCAAATAAGCCGAAATCGCCTTAACAGCAGGAGCTTGTTTGCCGATCGCCCTAGCGTCATCCCAAGTCAGGGTAGTAGCAGAACCGCTTCCCTGACTGACACCGCCCGATCGCGAAGCGCCGGATAAAACCAACAGCACATTTGTACCCAAAGCCTTTAACTGTTCTTCAGTTGATTTTTGTACTCCCTGTCCCACCGAAGTAATAGCAATTACCGAAGATATCCCAATAATTACCCCCAGCATAGTTAAACTGGTACGCAACTTATTATTCCACAGCGCCTCTGTCGCCATGAACGCGATTTGAACGTTAGAGATTTTGTTGGTGCGGGGGCGAGTCTGTAATTTCATGTTATTAGTTATTAGTTATTTGTTATTTGGTGGCAACTTCTAAGGATTCTGCCTAAATTGGTCCCTAATTTATCACCTGACGATGCAACCGGAAACCATATGATTTATGGCACAAACCGCCGGGGATTGAAACCCCCGTCTCATAGTTAAAGTCGGTTGAAACCGACTGAAAATTCGTCTGATGATGCAGCCGGAAACGATATGATTTGTGGCACGATCCGCCGGGGGTTGAAACCCCCGTCTCATAGCTAAAGTCGGTTGAAACCGACTGAAAATTCGTCTAAAACCGATCTACATCAACTAACTCTTCAGTCCTCTTTCAGAGGACTTTCGCTATGAGACAGGGATTTCAATCCCTGGCGGACTCTGCGACGAACTAGCGGACTCTGCGACGAACCAACTAGCCCCTACTGCGCGGACTGACTACTAACGCAAGCGCCTTCCCCCACCCGGTTGCAAACCTGGAATTCCACCCGACGATGGATTTTGGGATCGAGGCCGCAATCCGGGGGGTAAACTAAGCAGCACTTTTTCATTTCCTTTCAAACCCGATCGCACTTCCGTCTTGTCATCCACCGTCATACCAGTCTTAATCGGCATAAAAGCAGGTTTACCATCTTCTCCACCGGGAACATAAACCCCCGTTTCCCTTTGTTGGCGGACAATTGCCGCAGTCGGAACTACCAAAACATTTTTGAGTTCACCAGCCTTAAACTCAACATTCACATTCATGCCCGATCGCAGCATTTGTTTATCATCATTAATAATTGCCGCTTTTACCTCAAAACTTGTCACATTTTGCTGCACGATCGACTGAGGCGAAATTTGAGTGATTTTACCTGCAAAAGTCTTTCCCGCAAAAGCATCGGCTTGAATAGACGCAGCCTGGCCGATCTGAATCTGAGCAATATTAGTTTCTGCTACGTTTGCTACTAATTGATTTTTTGAAGCTAAGGACAAAATCGAAGAAGAAGTCGCCGAAGAAACCGCACTACCTGCCGTCGTGGGAGTCACAAAAGCGCCCGGATCTGCGTACTTGCGGGTGACAGTGCCGGTGAAAGGAGCCCGTAGCACAGTGTCGTCGATCAGCGCTTGAACGCTTTGCAGGCTGCCTCTAGCGGCGAGAACTTGGGCGCGGGCTTGGGCGATGTCTTCGGGGCGGGAACCGGCTTCTAGCAGCGCTAAAGCTTGCTGTTTTTGCTCGACGGCGGCCTGGGCTGCTGCGATTTCTTCCGGGCGTGCGCCCGATCGCGCTAGGGCCAAAGCTTGCCGTTTTTGCTCCACAGCGGCCCGCCCCGCAGCGATGTCTTCCGGGCGTGAGCCCGATCGGGCTAGGGTCAAAGCTTGCCGTTTTTGCTCGACAGCAGCCCGCGCTGAAGCGATTTCTTCGGGGCGAGCACCCGCTTGCAGCAAAGCTACAGCTTGTTCGGCTTGTCTGACTTGCGTTTGAGCTCGATCGCGCGCGGTGCGGGAGTTGTTGACAATTTGCAAAGCAATGGCTCCGGCATTGTAGAGTTCCTGATTTCTCTGAAAGTCTTCCTCTGCTTGGTTTTTGGCGTATTCGGCATCTCTGAGTTGGGCGACTGCTTGGGCGATGTCTTCAGGGCGATTGCCCTTAAGCAATTTTTGTAAATTTGCCTGTTGTTCAGCTAACGCTGCCTCAGCTACGGCAATATCCTGGCTTCGATTGCCGTTGAGCAATTTTTCCAGACTTGCTTGTTGTTCAGCTAACGCTGCCTCAGCTACGGCAATATCCTGGCTTCGATTGCCGTTGAGCAATTTTTCCAGACTTGCTTGTTGTTCTGCTAACACTGCCTTAGCCACGGCAATGTCCTGGGTTCGAGTGCCGTTGACCAATTTTTCCAGGTTTGCTTCTGCGGCTGCGAGTTGTCCGCGAGTTTGGGTAAGTTGCCCCTGAAGGTTGGAGTCGTCCATGTAGGCGAGAATCTGCCCTTGTTCAACCCTATCTCCTTCCTTGACAAGCAAACTTTTGAGCATTCCTGAAGTTTTGGGGCTGACGTTAACGGAACGTTCGGGCACAATTGTGCCGTTTGCCGAAATTGTAATCGGCAGGTTCACCCTTTCGACAGCAACGGTTTTTTCCTGGCGCCTGGTTTCGCGGCTGGATTTGACTGTGAGTTGGCTGTAAGCTGTGTAGCCTACTCCTGCAAGCAGGGAAGTGGCGAGGAGTCCGCTAACCCACGGACTCAGCTCTTTTTTAATCTGAAAGTGCTTTACTAAGTACATATAAATTAGACATATCGGGCGTCTGTTCAATTTAGACCGATCGGGAACACAAAAGGTTCAATTGAAGTCTCACTAGGTTTTTTCGGTTGTAGCGCAGGTATCTTCGGATAATAAGGAATGAGAATTAAATAACTTCCACTCTTGAAAGTGGGATGGGCTCTTATAGCCCGTCTTTTTTGGACGGGCTATAAGAGCCCATCCCACAATAACAATTAAAATTGTAAGTTATTTAATTCGCGATCCTTAGTTCCGCTCGATCCAGATGTGAAGCAGTGGTGTGAGGCTCAAGACTCACAGTATAAAACTTTAATTAATAACGTTTTACGCCAATATATAGAGAATAATAAAACTCAGCACTCAGCATAACCCTACGTTGCAAAGGAATTAGATTGATCGCGAACGGTCTACTGAAACCTTGTGGCTAAACCTATTTTTATCTGAAGAATATATCCTAATATATCCTACGTGTTGTAGTGATTTTACCTGCCAGCCATCAACACCTGTTCAGCAGTCAGTTTTAAATCTGGGAAAGTTAGAGAGACGATGGTCTGATTGCCCCGAATCT
Organism: Microcoleus sp. AT8-B5; assembly: GCF_036705565.1. Lineage (NCBI taxonomy): Bacteria > Bacillati > Cyanobacteriota > Cyanophyceae > Oscillatoriales > Microcoleaceae > Microcoleus > Microcoleus sp. AT8-B5. The sequence goes on along the minus strand of NZ_JAUBUY010000002.1, from coordinate 192,195 downwards.
GCTGAATTTGATATTCCCCATTCACTAAAGTGCAGATAGAGAGGGTGGGTTGTTTGGGCTTCCCAATGTGTTGAGTACCACCTAATCCTGCGTAGTCTGCAATCCAATATTCAGGAATACCTAAAACTGCGTAGTCTTCGACCTTACGGGAATAATCATTTTGCCAGTTGCTACTAACAACTTCTGCCACAAATTTAATCGAACTACCCAGTGTCAGGATCGACTCGTCAGACCAAAACAGTTCTTTGGTAAGTTCATCTCGATCGACAACTGCAACATCAGGTCGAAATGCTGTCATACCAATATTTGAAGGGCGCAATAGTCCCCGCTGAAGGACAAACCAAGGTAAGCCTGTTCCATCGATCTGGACACAGATTTTTGTGGTAATGAAGGCTGCAACCTCCTCATGAGGGCCTGTTGGTTCCAAGTCGAATACTTCTCCATCGATCAGTTCATAGCGGTTATCGCCACCATAACGGGCGATAAACTCGTCAAAGCTGAGTGGCTTCTGTTGTATTGGTTGGTCGATCGCAATGGTCATAGCTCAACTTAGCCCAATCAATTCTTTTAGTATATCAGACATCTCCTAAAAAGCCTGTTTTGAACAGGCATCCTGCCTGTTCCACAAGAATTATGGGAGATGTCTATCAGATTGAATACGCGATGTGTGACGGATCAAACCGTTACCGATGCCCCATTACCCTATGCCCTATGCCCTATGCCCCATTTTCATCTCTTACGCCCCAACGCGAAACATTCATTTTACATTCCTAGAAATACCGATCGCATCGATCGAACTTTTGAAAAGTTCGATCGCCAATTTCCTACTTAACAAACAGCCACTACACCCAACTCTGTAATCGCCGCCTCCGGGCCCACCAAAGAAATATACGGTTCTACAAAATATTTCTTAGCAGCATCCCGCGCTTGTGAAGCTGTCACCTGTGCAATTTCTTCTTGAAACTGCTGGTCAAATTTAATTCCCAATCCCAAAATTTCGTACCAACCTAAAACTTGGGCAATTTGCGAATTAGTTTGTTTTCCTAAAGCATATTGACCGAGCATTTTATTCTTGCAAGCTTGCAATTCTTCCTCGCTTAGTTCGATGTTGGCGAGTCGATCGACTTCTGTACGCAATCCTTCAAAAGCCGTAGTTGTATTTTCCGGCGCCGTACCCATGTACACGACAAACTGAGCCGTGTCCAAGCGCGTCGCGTACAGCGCAGAAACGTCGTAAGCCAAGCCCCGCTTTTCCCGCAATTCCACAAACAATCGGCTCGACAAACCGTTACCCAAATAAGTATTCAGCAATTTAATCGCTGCGTAGTCGGGATTTTTGACAGAGGGTGCGAGGTAGCCCAGCATAATCACTGATTGCTGCGTATCTTGCGCGGTAACGACCGATTGAGGGGAGGGTGACAGGGGGGGGACGCTTAAAGTTGGCAGGGGTGTTAAAGGCGCTTTCCAGTCCCCAAAAGTTCGATCGATTAGGGCGATCGCATCTTCGGTCGAGATTCTGCCGGCTACCGAAATAACTACATTATCGGGACGGAAATAGGTTTTGTGGAACTGTTCAAGCTCGTTTCTGGTGAGCTTTGACATAGTAGCTTCCGTGCCCAAGGGAGAGAAAGCATAGGGGTGTTCTTGGTACATCGCGTGCCGCAATTGCTCGAAGGCGATCGCAAATGGCTGTTCTTGTTGCGATCGAATTGCTGATATGGCAATACGGCGTTCAAGTTCGACTTCAGCTTCCGGGAAATTCGGCGATCGCGTCAATTGCGCCGCCAACTCCAAAATCTCCTCAAAATCTGCAGAAACCGTCTTCAAACTCACTAAAAAATAGTCTGTAGTAGAGTCGGCACTCAACCTCGCTCCCACCGATTCTACACGCTCGGCAATTTCCAGCGAAGACAGTCGATCGGTTCCCTTAGTCATTACCGCCGACAGCAAGTGACACAATCCTGCTTGTTCCGGCTGCACGTAGCGACTGCCGGCCCGCAGGAATATCCTAGCTGCAATAATATCTGCTGCTGGATTTTCTGCTGCTAAGACAACAATACCGTTGTCTAAAACCGTGCGCTGGATTTCATTTTTCATGGTTAATTTAGTTGGGAACTTGTACTGAGAGTAGCTGAAGTATTGGTAATTGAAAATGGGTAAGGGGTAATTGGTAATGGGTAATTGGTAATTACTTGATTGCCATTTTTCTATTTTCCATTTGCATCTTGTATGATGTCATACCGGGCAGGGCCTGACGCACAACATCTAAATGTAACAACATCTATCCTGTAAGGTGTGCCACAAGCACAAAGAACCCTGGACAAACGCCGAACCTCTATCCCCTAGGGTGCGCCACAAGCACAAAGAACCCCGGACAAATGCCGAACATCTCTCCGGTACTAAAAATATATGTATTTTTACCCGTTTACCAATTAGATTGGTTTTAGCACCACAGCCGTGTAGCGGCGGGGAGAAAGATATTGTTGAGCTAGGCGCTGAAGGTCTAAGGGCCCAAATGCTTTAATCCTCGTGGGATAGCTAAGCGCTAATTCCGCAGTGGCGATCGTATTGTAATATCCGTAAAGACCTGCTAGCTGTCCCGGCGTTTCGAGCGAGAAAGCAAAATCGTTGCACAGCAAACGCTGACAGCGAAGCAATTCTACCTCGGAAACCGGCTCAGACTGCAATTCCCAAAGCCGATCGCAAATCCGAGATTCCACCTGTTCGATATCCTTCGCCTCCAAGACTGCACTGATAGTAAATAAACTCGATTCCCGTTGCAACGAGAAAGTGCTGTCGATCGCCTCTACCAATTGTAATTCTTCCCGCAGTTCCCTGACTAAACGCGAAGTCCGCCCGTCTGCGAGCAACACCGACAGCAAATCCAAGCCGCAAGCACTTTGCAACTGTTCAACTCCCGGCCCCGTCCAGGCCATCATCAGCCGCGCTTGTTCCAATCGGGGGAGACAGAGTTCCTGACGGCGAATTTCTATCAGTGGCGGTTCCGCTTCTGCGGTTAATTTGGGACAATCCCACCGCTCGGAAAACTGCTCGAATGCTTTCCCCGTGACATCCCTAGCCTGTTCTTCATCAATTCCCCCGACTACCACCACAGTCATATTTTCCGGCTGATAGTGCGATCGATGGAAACAGCGCATTTCGTGGGGAGTTCGCGACATCAGCAACTCTTCCGTGCCCAATACCGATCGCCTGTAGGGATGCCGCTGGTAAACTGTTTCCATCATGGCTTGGAAACCCAGCCAATCGGGATTGTCTTGAGCTTGACGGATTTCTTCGAGCACCACATCTCGCTCGCGATCGAATTCCTGATCGGGAATCGAAGCGCGCAGTAGCAATTCTGCCAGCGGCTGCGCTGTTTCTGCTAAATAATCGGCCGCAGCGTTGACGAAAAAATGGGCGTAGTCGTGACTTGTAGCTGCATTGGCGACACCGCCGCGATTTTCGATTACCTGGTCAAATTCTCCAGGGGCGATCGAATCCGTCCCTTTAAATATCATGTGTTCTAGAAAATGAGCCATTCCAGACCAAGAATCCGGCTCCAGCGTAGCGCCAGCCCTCACCCACACGTCTAGCGCGACCACCGGTGTGGCCGAAATCCGCTGGTGAATGACCGTTAACCCATTATTCAGCTTCCAGACATTGGCTGGGAACTCTAAAGCAGTGAGCAGTTGAGACAAGCTAGTTATTCTTAAACTTTAGTTAACTTCGGCTGCAACTATGGTAGCGCCTTCCAGCTATGCGATCGGGATTAATTGATACAAAAGTCAGTTGTCAGTTGGCCGTTGTCAGTTGACTGTTGTCAGTTGACTGTTGTCAGTTGACTGTTGTCAGTTGTTATTAAGGGTAATTTTTGCTTTTTTTTAAAACGACCTTAGCCTTAATTAATTACCATTTTTTTGCTCAAAAGTCAATAGGTTGCGCGGGATATTAATGAATCAGTCGGGAGAAAGAGGATGTTATCAGAATATTTCAATAAATTAAGAGATGTAAGAACACTAAAGACATTGAGAGGAGAAACGACAGATGGTAGCTACCTTAGAAGATACCAAGCGCCAAGCGATCGCAACTAAATTAGCAGACATGAAAGCGCTGCAAAACCTGTTGATCGCCAACGAGCAATTATTCATCAATTCCTGTAACGACTCCGAACTAGCCCAGCGCTTCCGGGATATGCTCGAAGACGATCGCAAAAACTTGGGCGTATTAGAAACTACGATCGTGCAATACGGCATTCAAGCCGAACCCAAAGAAACCAGCACAAAAATGATTGAAGAAGTTCAGAAACTCATGCAAGGTTCTGAACTGACATTGTTTGAAAAAGTCACGCAGCACGAACTGCTCAAACACAAACAAACAATGGCAGGTTTGTTAATTCACAAAGCCGCTCAAGTAGTCGGCGCCGACATCGAAGCTGCCATTACCCCGCTCAACACAGTTAACTTTGAGAACCGCGCTCACCAAGAACAACTCAAAGGAGTTCTCGAAATTTTAGGCGTCCGCGAACTGACAGGCAAAGACCCCGACCAAGGCGTTTGGGCTCGCGTGCAAGATGCAATGGCAGCCATGACCGGCATCATCGGCGGTGCAGTTACCCGCAGCAAAGATGAGATGAACATCACCGAAATCCTCACCATGGATCACCGGAAAGCCGATACCCTCTTTATGGAAATCGCAAGCACCGACGATCCGAAAAAACTGCAAGAATTCTTCGGTCAGTTGTACAAAGATTTAAGCGTCCACGCAGAAGCAGAAGAACAAATTGTTTACCCAGCAATTCGCAGCTACTACAGCAACACTCAAGAACTGTACAACGAGCAAGCAGAAATGAAGCAAATGCTCGCCAAGATTAAGTCAATGAACCCCAGTTCTTCTGATTTCAAAGCCCAAATCAAACAGCTCCAAACAGCAGTTCAGGAGCACGTTAAAGAAGAAGAAAGCGATATGTTCGCTCAAATTCGCCGCAACTTGAGCGAAGCGCAAATGGAACAAATGGCTACTCAATTCAAAGCAGCCAAAAGCACAATGCAGCAAGAAATGGCTAACCTGAAATAATTTAGCAGCGAGCTAATTGTAGCTCTAGCTGAGCTAAAAACTAGCTAAACTGCAACCTATCAATCCCGCTACCAACGTGGCGGGATTACTGTTTTTTGAAAGACAAGTTAAAAAAATAAATATATTATTTATTTGTAGGGGCGGGTTTCACGAAAGATACAGCATATTCCATGTATATGCGGTAAACACAATCTTGTCGTAAGCATCGGTGCGTCGCCACCAGTCAATCTGCAAGTTTCATTAAACATGAGCAGATCCGCACCCTACATAACAATGTACCAACAATTAAGGCGGATACTGTACTTCATGAACCACCGAATATGCTGTATTTTGGGAAATTCATAATCTAAATAAACCCGCTCCCCTAGTTTTGGAGGGCGGGTTTATTTAGATTATGAATTACATCAAAGATTTTCGGTGAAACCCGCCCCTACGAGGATTGGGAGCAAGAAGATTTTAGCCATTAATCACAGAACCGCCGTTGGGATGCAAAATTTGACCAGTCATGTAAGACGAATCTTTTGAAGCTAAAAACACGTAGCTGGGGGCAACTTCATCGGGTTGACCGGCGCGTCCCAAGGCCGTATCTGCACCAAATTTTTCCACTTTTTCTTCAGGGAAAGTTGCAGGAATTAGAGGCGTCCAAATCGGGCCGGGGGCGACTCCGTTGACGCGAATTCCTTTCTCAGCTAAACTTTGAGACAAGGAGCGAGTAAAGGCAACAATTGCTCCTTTGGTGGAGGAGTAATCTAACAATTGTTGATTGCCTTTGTAAGCGGTGACAGAGGTAGTGTTGATAATTGCACTTCCTTCTTTGAGGTGTTTGAGAGCGGCTTTGGTGAGATAAAACATCGAGAAAATGTTGGTGCGGAAGGTGCGCTCTAATTGTTCGGCGGTGATGTTTTCGATGCTTTCTTGGGGATGCTGTTCGGCGGCGTTGTTGACGAGGATGTCGAGATGGCCAAATTCTTTAACTGTTTGTTCTACAAGGTTTTGGCAGACGCTTTCATCGCCGATGTCGCCGGCGATCGCCATACAGCGCTGGCCTTGTTGTTCGATCGCCTCTTTGGTCTTTTTAGCATCATCATCTTCGTTAAGATAGCTGATGACCACGTTAGCGCCTTCCTTGGCAAAGGCGATCGCCACGGCGCGCCCGATCCCACTGTCTCCGCCGGTAATTAAGGCTACTTTGTCGCGCAATTTGTCGCTACCACGATATCCCTCCGCGAAGGATTGAGGTTGTGGAGTCATCTCGGATTCAATACCGGGTTGTTGTTCTTGATGTTGAGCCGGATTAATCTTCTGTTCGGTTGGCATAAAAAATTCCTCTAAGTTCTACCTCTATAAATAAAGGTTTTCTGTCACTAGGGAATCGCTCTTTTTGCTGATCGCGCTCTACGACTAAAGACAGTAATTAAAGAGATAAATAAACCCGTCAGCCGATCCCATGATTGTGGCGGGCTGGTTTATATAAATTGTGAGTTTTCCTCAAAGATTGTCGGTAAAACGCGCCCCTACGAGCATCGGGATATATTTGTTGTAGAGGCGGGTTTCACGAAAAATATTTCCGGTAATTAAAGAAATCGATAAACCCGCCCCGCGAGCCTCTAATTATTGTCAAAACAGCAAAAAGCACGTCAAAACATCATTTGACGTGCTTTTTAAAGAAGCTAGTTGCTAATTGCTGAGTCTCGAACTAGAAACCTAACTTAAGATTAAAACAGCAAATTCGTAGGCTCAGGAGCACCGACGAACAATGATTCATCACGCTGAGCTGCTAAAAACGGTAGGATCGCAGCCTGTGCCCCCTCTTCCAACTTCTTGCCAATAATATTAGCCGCACCAGCATTCTCAAGTACGATCGAGTTGTCAAAGCTGACTTGTGGAGCGACTGAGCCACTGACGTTAGTCAGACTATCTGGAGTATCAATCACACCCGTGTCGCCAGTCAGCGGATCGATGCTCCGAATAGCTATTCCTTGTTCCGTCGGTACTGGCGCCGGCACGATCGGCGTTACAAAAGTATTTGGCCCCGGCACAGAGAACGTAACAGGGTTAGGCCCTGTCGGAATCGGGAACTGGTTGGGAACATTCGGATCGTTGAAAACTTCCAATACCGAGTAGTTGCCCGGAGCTAAATTGGTGAACAGGGCAGTACCAGTCGCATCACTCCTTACCAGAGGCTCGGTAGCAGCATCGTAGCGGCCGTTCCGGTTCAAATCCAAAGTGAATGGGATGCCCTCCAAAGGAGGCTCACCCTGATCTTGCAGGCCGTTGCGGTTGTCGTCCCGGAATTTGGGAACTATCAAGTTAAAGAACTGGCCGTTGCCCACCAAAGCACAAGTAAAGGTTTGGTTTGCGCCCAGAACGATGTCTAGTGGTTGAGTAGTTTGGAAAGAATTGGAAGGCACCACTTCCCGGACTCGGTAAATACCGGGGGTCAAATTGCCAAACTCCCAGCGACCGAACTGATCGCTGACGGTACTTGCTTCTCCGTCATCAAGGGCGTCGTTACCGTTGGTGTCGAGGAAGATTGTGACTCCTGCGATCGGCGTTTCAAAGCCGTCTCGGTAGCCGTTGCCGTTCAAGTCTTGGAATTTGGTCCCAGTGATCCGGCTGTTGGGGGTGTTGCCAAAGACGACGTTGGCATCTTGAGTGCTGAGGTTGAACTGCACCCGCTCCGGAGTAGTAGGACTAAAACCCACCTGTGGCACTTCCCGAACCACATAATTGCCCGGTTCCAGGTTGGTGAAAGCACCGCGCCCGTTGGCATCAGTTACTAGCGACTGTTCCTCTGGGTCGAGGACGCCGTTGTCGTTGGCATCAAGGTAGACCGTGACGCCGCGAATTCCTAATTCTAGTGGAATGTTGGCCGGTTCGTAACGACCGTTAGCGTTCTGATCGTTGTATTTGAAGATCGTGATGTTAGGGCGCGTATTCCCGACAGCACCGCTACCTGGATTTACCAAAATCGGGGTGAAAAAGACTGCGGGTTCCGGGTTGACAGGCGGGAACGGGGGCGGGAAGTTCGCCGAAATGACCCGCTGGTTACCGAGAACTATGGGATCGGCCACTATGAAAGGCAGCGTTCCCTGCTGCCGCGATAGGGCGCCAGGGGCTGTAACTTCTACCGGGTTCTGGGTAGTGTTAATTGGCGGCTGGTTGGGTATGAAGGTTTCAAAGGTTTCCAATACCGAGTAACTGCCAGCTTTCAAATCTCTGAAGGTAGCCCTACCATCAGCGCCAGTGAAGACCTGCGGTTCGCCCGCGTCTGTCCGGCCGTTCCGGTTCAAATCAAGGATGAACGGGATGCCTTCGAGGGGAACTTCGCCTCCATCTTGTATGCCGTTGGCGTTGTCGTCCCGGAATTTGAAGATCGGGATTTCGTAGAGGGGAGTGTTGCCCACTTGAGCGCTGGTCCAGATTTCGCCAGGGCCGAGGTTCACGTCAAGCAGGGGGGTGCTGCCGGGGGGGGTGCTTTGGGGAAAATCTCTTTCTAAAGGTTCAGTACCTGGCCCGTTGGCGCGCTCTTCCCGAATCCGGTATAGCCCTGCGGGCAAACCGGTGAATCGGAACTCGCCGTTGCTATCAGTTAAGGTAGTGGCTTCCCCGTCATCTAGCTGACCGTTGTTGTTGGAATCGATATAGATTCTGACGTTTTCCATCGGGGGTTCACTCCCGTCTCGAAAGCCGTCGTTGTCTACGTCGAGGTATTTGCAGCCAATAATCTGACCGGCCGGGACGGGAGCATTGCCGAACAACACTGTGGCATTAGTTCCCGTGAGGGTGACGACGACTGGGTTGGGAGTTGTCGGGCTGAAACCCTGTGGCGAGATTTCCCTGACTGTATAGGTGCCTGGAAGCAAGCCTGGAAATACGAAGTTTCCGCTGGCGTTTGTCAGCGTCGAGGGTTCACCTGGATCGACAGTGGTGTTGTTATTGGTGTCAATAAAGATTTGGACGTCGCGGAGCCCCGGTTCGCCTGGCTCTCGAATGCCGTTGCCGTTGAGGTCATTGAACTTGGTACCCTGGATACCCGCAGGAGCGTTGCCAAAATTGATGGTTGGCGGTAGCACTATTGGGGGTAATACAGGAAGTACCTGACTAGCTATTCTTTCTTCTGCCATGATTTTCTTTTCCTTCACACCTAAATCTACGTAAGCTACAGGCTACTGTATCACTTTGTCAATCAGCAGTTAGCTGCTGCTAGCGACTGACGATCGCTACTCAATCATACATACGTCTACGTTGCTCGAAGGTTCCTCATCTAACATCAGGCTTACTCCAGCTTTGTCGCACGAGATTATATCAGGTTTTGAATAGCTGTGGCAATTTGAGCGCAATATCTTCAAGATTTGCGCCCTGAGTTCTTCTGCCCGTGGACACTTGCTGTTTAGAGCTGGAACAACGTTAAGATTCACTGAACCTCGGTGAATTGAGCGACCATGCCACGAGGGCGATCGCACTTGGGGAATTGTCTGATAATTCCTAAAAACAGGTATGATACTACCTCTGAATCTTGCTCCTCATATACAAGCCAGCTTTGGGCTTCCCGGAACTCTGGCTATGCGTTGGAGGTTGCCAACAATAGGGTATCACGCGATCGCCCTTTAACCTCTTCCTAATTTTTATCTGCGGTTTGGGATGTGGGGCGATCGACTTTTGTGTCACCCTACATAACCGAGAAATCTCTCGCGCCCATCTGCACAAACGAGTGAGCGATCGCCCCATTAATTAATTCATTTCTATTGACAAATTTACCGATTTGTGCATTATGATTCAAACCTAAATTCTGTTGCCCAAAGTTAGGAATATTGCCTAAATTTGCAAAAAATCCATCACTCAAAAATTTACTAATTCGATCGCTATCATGACCCTGGCTCAAAAGCAAGCTATCGGCCCTCATATTACCTGCAGGTTCGGGTCCGGTATAGCTGTTGGCATCCGTCAGCGGGTCGCCCTTCCAGGATTTAGCCGCCCTACCCTCAGCCTCTCCCGTTACCAAATCGATGCTGCTGGCCCGAATCTCTGCCGAGACAACAACCACCGCAGGCGGAGTAGTTTGAATAAAACCGGGGGGCGGAACTTCCCTGACAACATAACTACCTACCGGAACGTTACGGAAACTGTAATTGCCCTCAAGGTCGCTTAAGGTACTCGCTTCACCCGGATCTAAACTGCTGTTGTTGTTGAGGTCGATGTAAATTTGAGTATTGGCGATCGGCGGTTCCCCAGGATCTAGGCGGCCGTTGGCGTTAAAATCGTTAAATTTCACACCGCTGATCGTGCCAGTCACCAATACATTGCCAAAGCTGAGATTAGTGGCATTTGTGCCGTTGCCCACGCTAATCGGAGTCGGATTTGGCGTGGTTTGTTGAAAACCGGGCTGCGGGACTTCCCTCACGACATAGGTTCCTGGAGGCAAATTGATAAAAGAGAAATTACCTTCGGGGTTGGTTAAAGTCGAAGGTTCGCCCGGATCTAAACTGCCGTTGTTGTTGAAATCAACGTAAATCGGCCAGTTGGCAACTCTCGGTTCCGTCGGTTCGTTGATACCGTTAGCGTTGAGGTCGTTGAACTTGAAGCCGCTGATGCTGCCGGTGGGAAAATTGTTGCCGAAATTGACGCCGACTGCGTTGGTATTGCCGGTGATGTCGATCGGGCCTGGATTTGGCGTAGTCTGTACCCATCCTGGTTGCTGGATTTCCCTGACCAAATATCTGCCGGGAGAAACATTGGCAAAAGTGTAGTTCCCTTGCGGGTTGGTGATGGTGTTGGGTTCGCCCGGATCAAAGCTGCCGTTGCCGTTGAGGTCGAGGTAAATTTGCCAGTTGGTCAGAGGCGGGTCTGTCGCATCTCGGACGCTGTTGGCATTGAGGTCGTTGAACTTGACACCGCTGATGCTGCCGACAAAAAAGACATTGCCAAAATTGATGTTGTTGACAGTGGCGTTGGAAGTAACGTTAACCGGGCCGGGGTCAGGCGTGGTTTGAAGAAAACCCGGTTGCTGGACTTCTCTCACCAAATATGTATCTGCGGGAATATTGACAAAAGCGTAATTGCCTTCAACGTTTGTAAAGGTAAAAGGTTCGTCGCCGTCTAGCCTGTTGTTGCGGTTGAGGTCGAGGTAAATTTGCCAGTTAGCTAGCCCTTGTTCCCCAGGATCTCGGCTGCTGTTGTTGTTGATGTCGTTGAATTTTGTGCCTGCGATCGTCCCTGCGTTGAAGTTGTTGCCAAAATTGATATTGCCAGCGTTTGTGCCACTGGTAATTGTGATGGGTGCGGGATTTGGGGTAGTTTGGCGAAAGTTCGGCTGCTGGACTTCCCTAACTTGGTAAGTGCCCGGTGGCAGGTTGGCGAAGATGTAGTTGCCTTGCGGGTTTGTGAGGGTGGAAGGTTCGTTAAACTCAAGCTGGCCGTTGTTGTTGAGGTCGAGGTAGATTTGCCAGTTGGGAATGGGGACTTCTCCGGGATCTGGGAGGCCGTTGGCGTTAAAATCGTTGTATTTAGTGCCGCTGATGCTGCCGACTTGGAAGTTCCCGATGTTGACGTTGCCGATGTCTATTTGGCTGGCGGTTCTGAATTCGGACATGGTGTTGCTGGGGCCCAATGAACGCGGTTCAATGTTTTCTGTAGGGCAATCTAGCAGTTTTTTTGCCAATTGCAGCTATTTCAGGGGTTGACACTCCCCTGGCTAAAGCCGAGGGGATTCTTGATTCGCAGAATCAACTTGCCGATGCAGAATTACTTCAACATCGGTAGCGGTCAATTCTCCACAAGCGTTCGGATCTAAGATCCTAGTTCCGACGTGCCCCGTCGTACTTAATCCCCGACTTAGGATGTTTTTAGCTGCGTTCCAGTCACGATCTAATACGCATCCACACCGACAAGCGTGGGTTCGTGTTGATAGACTTTTCTTAACAATTGTTCCGCAGCTAGAGCATTCTTGACTTGTTCCGTTAGCTGGTACGGCAATCGTAATTCTTCCGAATACTTTGCCGAAATACTCCAACCAAATTCGGAACATATACCAAGATGCGTCGTTAATCGATTTTGCTAAAGAGTGATTCTTCACCATATTTTTGATCCTCAAGTCTTCGTAGGCTACACAGTCGTTAGACTGGATGACGCATCTTGCTAACTTCACGGCAAAATCTTTACGCTGTCTACTTATTTTGAGGTGGCGCTTCCCTAGAATCGCTCTAGCTTTTTTTCTGTTTTGTGAACCCTTGACTCGCTTTGAGACTCGTCTTTGGGATTTTTTCAACCTGCGTTCTCCCTTGCGGAGGAAACGCGGGTTCTCAATTGCAACCCCATTTGAGTCTGTGTAGAACTCTTTAATTCCTACGTCTAACCCGATGGCGTTACCTGTGACTTCAGTCTTTTCAGAACGGTTAACTTGAATGCAAAACTGGACATAATATCCGTCTGCCCGTCTCACCAAACGTACTCGCTTAATTTGACTACGCTGATAGAAATGTAAGTCGCGTGTTCCTTTTAATTTGAGCTTCCCGATTCCTTGCTTGTCGGTAAAAGTGATGGATTTTCGGTCGTCTGCCAAGCGCCATCCCGTAGTCTTGTACTCGACGGATCGGTTGTCTTTCTGGAATTGCGGGAATCCTTTTTTTCCTGGGACTTTCTTTTTACAGTTGTCGTAGAATCGGGAGATCGCCGACCACGCTCTTTCTGAGCTAGATTGTCGAGCCATGCTATTCAAGTCATCGCAAAACGTCCATTCCTTAGCTAAAACAGCGCTATACTTGTTCAATGCGTATTTATCGACATTTTCGTTTTCCATCCAAAACCGCAATGCTTTGTTTCGGATGAACTGCACCGTTCTAATTGCTTCGTTTACAGCGTCAAATTGCTGCTTTTTACCGTATGCTTTGAACTCGAAAACTAACATGACTTCGACCTGATCACGATAGTCTTATGCTAGCAGCATTGGCTTAACCTTACTCTGAGGGTTCACAAAGATTTACATAGCTTTACTCTACAGCGCCATCCTGAAATCTAAGAAAATAGACTGGGAGGCTAAAGCCTCCTTGCCCCTTTCATCCCCGGACTAAAGTCGCGGGGTTTTCAGGATATTATTTATAAATTTTTTTTAGGAAAGGGAAGGGGAGAGGGGGAGAGGGGGAGAGGGGGAGAGGGGGAGATTGGGAGAGGGGGAGATTGGGAGAGGGGAAGATGGGGAGAGGGGGAGATGGGGAGAGGGGGAGATTGGGAGAGGGGGAGAGGGGGAGATTGGGAAAAATCTTCACGCTTGACTTGTTGGCTTAACATCCATCCGTTAAATTCTCCCTTGCCAATGCGTTGCCGAACTTCACGCTTGACTTATTGGCTTAACATCCATCGGTTACATCCCGTAGATTGCTCGTTGCCGAAATTCCCAATTTTTTCCAGATTTGATGTACGATCGCTACCAGTTTTGCAGAGGTCGAATTCCCAATGTCCCAAAACTTGACAGCAAGCTGGAATGACGCCCGCGAGGTTCCGAGTTTGCTCTTTGGCTGGAGTTTGTGCGGTTTATTGGCAATAGGCTCGATCGCCCCTACTCCTGCTGTCGCACAGCTACCTACCTCCGAACAAGTTAACAGCAACAGCCGGATCGCTCAAACAGGTGCGATCGTCCGCCCCGCAATCAAATTGGGCAGCCGCGGCTCGGAAGTGATCGAACTCCAAGCTGCTCTTCAATTGTTGGGCTTTTATACTGGCTCTGTAGACGGGATTTTCTCACAAAGCACCGCTAGAGCTGTGTCTCAGTTTCAGGAAGCAGCAGGCTTGCCTCCCGACGCCATAGTCGGTCAAGATACTTGGAATCGGCTGTTTCCTGCGACTCCGAGCGCGATCGAAAACCCGATCGCCAACGATCCTGTAACTGGCGACAACTCAGAGATTAGCCCCGAAGCGCAGCCAACCAATTTTCCAGTTTTGAGAAGACGAATGCGGGGGCCGGCAGTCAGAGATTTGCAAGAGCGGCTGCGGGCCAAGGGATTTTTGCGGGTGAGTGCTGACGGCGTGTTTGGCCCGGAAACTCAAGCTGCTGTCAAGGCGGCTCAGCGACAATACCAATTGCCAGCAGACGGCATTGTCGGTCGCGCAACTTGGGAAGCTCTGCTGCGTTGACAGCAAGGTGTAGAGTCTTGGACGCAGCAAGACTCAAGAAACCGGCTTTTTTACCTATAACTCTGGATGTAACGCCGTATTTTTGTAAAAAAACCCGGTTTCTGATATCCCCAAAGTCGAGATTTTATTAGCAAACTGCACATTGTGCGACCTACTAATTTTACAAATTGTTAATAATCGATTTGGGAAGTATTTCATCACATCAAAAAGTGTCAAGTTTGGTAAACAAAGTGTTTTTATGGGCGGAGTTGGTGTTAACTTAAAAACATGAGGGGCAAAACCAAGAAGCACAAAAAACTTGGATAAAAAATTTGGAATTAGAGTATTTGTCCCGATCGGCTCTAGTCCGCAGGCAACGCCTGAACCGTGTAGCTTATTAGCAAAGAAAGGTTGATATTGCGATTCGTATTGGTTAGATAGCTTGAGGCTATTGCATGAATCAAAAGTTGCGATCGCACAGTCAAACACAGAAGTCTGAATAGACTCCGCTGATAGCTAGCTCGTCTCCAGAGTAGTTGCAAAAAAGTCCACCTTAGTTGTAGTTTGCTGAAACTCAGTAGAGCTAAAATCCCACTTGAATCAACTTAATTTACAAAGTTTTTAGGGTCTGGCATCCGATATGCTAGGCCCTAAAATTTTGTTGTTGGTTATTGGTTATTGGTTATTGGTTAACCTCCTTTAAATGCCGAACAGCTTAGCCGGAAAGGATATTCCCAATGCCCAATTCCCAATGCCCAATGCCCAATTCCCAATGCCCAATTCCCAATGCCCAATAACTATTTAATTTCTTCAATTTGAGCATTCAAACCGTTAGCGCTGAGCATTTCTAGCAATTCCTCAGCTTTTTCGCGTTCCCGAAAAGCACCGGCTTGGATCACCGGTCGTCCGCTGGAAAAAGAGCGAAAAGCACCGGGAACGAGGGATTGCATTTTTTGTCGATCGCCCCAACTGTTGGCATCCACCACAACTCGATACCGGAAACCCAAAGCTCTGGCTCGATCGAATGACGGCGAATTATCCGCGGCATCAGGCCAAGAATTCCCCCCTAAAGCAGCAGGTACATAGCCGCCCCTTCCGATCGGAATGTTGCGGCCCGGAACCGGCAATCTCCCCTCGGAAGAAACCGAACTCGAACTATCAAAATTGGGAGGAATCATTGATTGCTGTACCGAAATTTCTGAAACAGATCGATAATTCGGATCGGGCACAGGAATTGCGATTGTCCCTGGGACTACCGATGAAGCACCGACATTCCTCCCAGAAAGCTCTTGGCGCTGGGCGCTTCGCGGTGCGGGTCGATTTTGCACCGGTCGCCTGGAAACGGGCGCAGGCGGGGGAAGTGGCGCTCTTTCAACTCTGGGACTTAGCCGTCCAGGAGTGTAAACAGGGAGAGAAGTGTCGGGGCCACCGATGCTGGGAGGTCGATCGGCTATACGCTGCAAAGCACTTCCCCCCATTGGCCCTGGGGTAAAAGTTCCCGCCACATCAACCGATCCCGTCGTCCGGCTGCTCGACAATTGATTGCCGTAAGCTGGGATTACTTGACCTTTGGCCGCATTGTTCACATCGTACTGGCCGTTGTTGCGAATGACATTGCCCCCTGGTTCGGCTGCTGTTCCCAAATCCGGCAGAGAACTCGATATCGCCACAATTCCGTCCCGCCGATTACTCTCGATATAATTGTTACGCAGCACCGGTCTAGCATTAGCTTGCACCACTACGCCGTCCTTATTGCGAGTAATTTTGTTCCCAATCAGCAGAGGCGAAGCGTTCTGCGCTACATTTACCCCAAATCCCGTGTTTTCAAACACATTATCTCGAACTTCCGGCTGGGAACTGCCAAAAATCGTGATGCCGTTAGCTCCATTTTTCGAGAAAACATTCCCGCCAATCGTCGGCCTGGAAGTACCCACTACCGAAATTCCGTCGTGAGTGCTCCCAGAAAAAGTATTGTTGACAACTGTCGGAGAACTCGATTCGATCCACAAAGCGTAACCGCGAGAGTTGGTATTCGTCACCGTCACCCCGCTGAGTCCCGCCCCGTCTGCGCCTAAAATCGCAATATTTTGACCCGCCGAAGTCGGACTGATAAAGTATCCTCCGCCTTTGATGACAATATTCTGACCGCGAGTGTTGGGATTTCCCTGAACTGTTACGCTGGGCCTGAGCATTAATGGAAATTTTTCGCCGGTTTGCTCGCTGTAAGTACCGGGCGCTAGCAAAATAGCTGTTTTGGGCGGGGCCACGCTTAAGGCGTAGGTAAGGGTTTTAAACGGAGCTCGATCGCTGCCGTTGCCTCCTGTGTCGCTGCCCCCGATCGAGCTGACGTACAGTATGTTAATCTCGCTCTCTAGGGTCTGAGAAAGTAGCTGCACTCCGGGTATCCCGGCAGCGATAACTGACGGTTGATGGTTGCCAAGGGCGGTCATCGCAAAGACGAGTAGAAGGCAAGAACTCAAACAAGATTTTTGCGATCGCTTTTCTTTGCACCAGGTCTGTTGTAAGTAAATCAGCATAAACAAACGCAACTTATCTGTGATCCGAGTTTCGCCTCCGGTGTTTCGTGTCGGGTTTTCGCGATCGAAATTTAAAGACGCCCGCCTGCTTGGGTTGTTCTCCCTTAATCTTTTGTGTTGTTCTGCTAACCTCACGGCTCTCCTCCCAAGTGTGGTATGCAGCTTAACGATTTCACTCTCATCAAGTTTGATCTATTATGCTTCGTTTTTCTCAAATTCAATAAAACTTAAAAATTTGTCTAAATTAAATCGGTTGAGGTAAAAATTAGGCCGATCGCTTTGCTACGATCTTGACCAAGAATTTCAAAGGTGGTACAAGCCCCCCCTCTCGATCCGTGGAATCAATCGAAAGCATCTCAAATCTAAAATCCTTGCGTCCCCCGAATTTATCTCGCGCAAGTCAATCCAAAATCCAAAATCTAAAATCTAAAATCGAATGACGGCGTGGGAGAATATAGCGGTTTGACTGGTAGGATTAATTATAATTAGGGTGGTTGTGAATGACCGACAAACAAAACAGAACTTTACCGGCACAGCCAGCCCTCTGCCGGATTTTAGATGCAAATTTAGATCGATCGCGCGAAGGGTTGAGAATTATTGAAGAATGGTGCAGGTTTGGTCTCAACAGCGCCGATTTAGCTGGGGAGTGCAAGCAACTGCGTCAAGAATTGGCTGCTTGGCACGTCGCAGAATTGCGAAGTGCTAGGGATACGCCGGCCGATCCGGGTACGGAGTTGACTCACCCGCAGGAAGAGCAGCGTTCGAGCATTCAGCAGCTACTGGAGGCGAATTTCTGTCGGGTGGAAGAAGCTTTGCGGGTACTCGAAGAGTATGGCAAAATTTACGATCGGAATATGGGCGCGGCTTTTAAGCAGATGCGCTATCGGGTTTATACTCTCGAAAGCGATTTGCTGGCTTACCGGCGCTACCAGCAGTTACTTCGATCGCAGTTATACCTTGTAACTTCGCCGAGAGACAACTTGATGGGAGTCGTGGAAGCTGCTTTGCAAGGGGGACTGACTTTGGTGCAGTACCGCGACAAAACCTCAGACGACGGCGCAAAGCTGGCCAACGCGCGTAAGCTTTGCGAACTTTGTCACCGCTACGATGCTTTGCTGATTGTGAACGATCGCGTGGATTTTGCGATCGCAGCGGATGCCGACGGCGTACACTTAGGACAGCAAGATTTGCCTGTGGCGGAAGCGCGCAAGTTGCTCGGCCCGGGACGGATCATCGGTTGTTCGACTACGAATGGCGAGGAAATGCAGCGAGCGGTTGATGCGGGAGCAGATTATATTGGAGTTGGGCCGGTCTACTCCACTCCTACTAAACCTGATAAACAGGCCGCAGGTTTGGACTATGTGCGGTATGCTGCTACTAAGTCACCGATTCCGTGGTTTGCGATCGGCGGAATTGATATCAACAACCTCGATGAAGTATTGAATGCCGGAGCTCAAAGGGTTGCCATAGTACGCGCGATTATGGAAGCAGAACAGCCTACTTTAGTGACGCAGTTTTTCATCTCGCAGTTGATTCGGATGCAGAATCTGAAAGCTCAGAAAGCTTTGCACGGGAAAAGCTAGGTTGATTGGGGATTTGTAGGGCGGGTTTAGCACAGGAAATCTGTGCATAAAATATAATTTTGTTACCAAACCCGCCCTGAAAACTGATATTTTTTTACTTATGATAAATCAAATTGCGCTGCAAGTTAACGGAGAAACCCGCAATTGTGCGATCGACACACCGTTACCAGAATTACTAGAACAATTGGGATTAAACCCGCGCTTGGTGGCTGTGGAGTACAACGGGGAAATTCTGCACAAACAATTTTGGGAAACTACACAAATGCAAGAGGGCGACATCTTAGAAGTTGTCACAATTGTCGGAGGAGGCTAGCCACAAATTGGTGACAAATTAAACCTCTATTCCGCCAGGGAATGAATTCCCTGGCTAATAGCTAAAGTCCTCTCAAGAGGACTAATGAGTTCTTCGGTCCTCATAGCGAGGACTTTAGCTTTGAGGCAGGGGTTTCAACCCCTGTCGGACTATCGGTTCTACGTTAAGTTATCAGGAATCAGCCGAACCTAGGAACGTAGAATTAAACTGCGACAGCTTCAGCCACAGCTTCAGCCACAGGTGCTGCTACAACAGGATAAATGCTGACTTTCTTGCGAGTTTTGCCTTTTCTTTCAAAAGTCACCACACCGTCAATCATGGCAAACAAAGTATCATCTCTGCCGATACCAACATTATTACCAGGGTGAACTTTAGTGCCGCGTTGACGGATCAAAATGTTGCCAGCTTTGACAACCTGACCGCCGTACTTTTTGACACCCAGACGCTGAGAATTAGAATCGCGTCCGTTACGTGTACTGCCTGTACCTTTCTTGTGGGCCATAATATCCTCAACTGTATTTACTATGTTTTATTCTGAATCAGTTTCGGCGGTTTGGGGAGTTTCAACAACTGCTTGAGTTAAGTCTCTGGCGGCCAAGACTGTACCGTTGACGCTAATCGAGTCAATCATAAAGCGAGTTGTTTCTTGACGGTGCCCTTTTTTCTTCCGAGTTTTCTTTTTCGGCTTCATCTTGTAGACGAGGACTTTGCGGCCCCGGAAATGCCGGAGAACCGTTCCTTCTACAGTGGCATTTTCTAGTAGAGGCTGGCCGATATGAACCTCGCCTTCGTGCTGGATCAGAAATACTTTGTCTATGGTGACTTTGGATTCAGCTTCAACGTGAAGCAGTTCGATGTCGTAGAAGCGGCCTGGTTCTACCCGAAATTGTTTGCCGCCGGTTTCAATGATTGCGTAAGTCATGGGATGGTTGTTGAGATTGCCGTACAGGTAGCTGAGTTGTCCGTTGTCCGTTGTCCGTTGTCCGTTGTCCGTTGTCCGTTGTTGTGAACTTTTGACTGGCGACTTTTGACGGATGACAGTTTTCTTTCAGCTTTTGGAATGTCTTAACCTGATCCGAGCCGGATTTAGACAGACAATCTACCATTATTCGCGATTTTGGTATTTTTGTCAAGTTCGATCGCGCTGGAAAGTTCTAATTAGGTAAGACTTACGCACGGGTGGTCAGAAACCGGGTGTTTTTACGAAAATTCTTCGTTTTCAGCCAGAGATTAGGTAAAAAACCCGGTTTCTTCGGTCTTAATGCGTAAGCCCTGTTAGGGATAAAATATAGAAGATGCTTTAACTTTTTTATCCCATTTCTCCAAAAGGTCGATCGAACTCGATTCAAGCAGTCGCAGAACATTTGCGCGATCGTAACAATTCCAAAGCTTGCTGTTTCACCCTACCCTCCATAACCTCTTTCTGCAAATTAATAAAAGCCTCAAAATCTTCTAAACCATACTTGGTCATCTGCAACTGCTGTCGCAACTGTTCTTCGGCCTCAACCGTTAAGTAACCTGTTGCCAAAGCTTTTCGGACAATTTTACTGATTAAAGTCATAGTAGATTTACCCTGAATACACCTACGTTAAAACACTGAAGTTTTGTCACCTGACTAACTCAGTTTTTAGTTTGTTTCATAATTACCCTTAAAATAGGTTAAATCTACCTTAAGGTCTATGTAAATAAAGTTATTTTTGATACATTGATGAAATCGTAGCGATTTTAAATGTAGAGTGCTATTAAATTGGTATCTTTAGTTTTTGCCAGACCACATTATTCTTCAAATACGTTAAATCTACCTTAAGGCATATTTAAACATAGCGATTTGTGACATGGGAAATTGTATGGCTTTTAAATGTAGAGTGCGCTTAAATTGGTATCTTTAGTTTTTGTCAGACAACAGCCGCCATTCTCTCACAGCAAAAGGAGGAACCAGCAATTCTGTTCCTTTTTGATTTTTCACGGGCAAACTCAACAGCAAAGGTCGATTGCTTTCCAATTGTGTAATTATTGATTTAAAATCGTATTCTCCGACATTAATTGGCAAATTCGACTCGCTCCAAATATCATTAGCATTGCCAATTTCCCGCTTGCCCGCCGCAACTTTCAGCGAAACAGGATGCTGCAATTCTGTTCCGGGAAATCCTACTAATCTCAGATTTAAAGACTTTACTACTCCCGACTTTACGCGCTTGTACAAAACAACTTGCCATGCTTTATCGTCTGTATCACGCAGGCTTTGTACGGATCGGAACATTACTGTCTCAGCAGTTTCGGGATATTTGTGAATCGAAGCCAAAGCGGGCGGGCTAACTGCTAAAATTAGATACAAGCACAAGCTAATAATAGTTAAAGCTTGACGCCAATAATGTATTCTCAACTTTCCATCCTCCGATAATTTTCCTTTATTTTACCATACAATAAAGCCTAAAAAAACGCCGACTTTCTATTGATAGGAATTCGGCATAATAATACAGCCTATTCGAGGTTTATGACGTACACCCCAGAAACCGGGTTTCTTTACAGTTCTCGCATCATTACTGATTCTGTTGAAGAAACCCGGTTTCTTTGTACTACAGGAAGGAACCGGGTTGATGAGACACGATTGCGTAAGTCCTAAATAATCAACCGATGTTCTATTTCCAATCGGTTTCAGCTTGCGATAGCACGTAAGCTGAAACATCGATAATTTGTTGTTCCGACAAACGATCTTTGTAAGCGGGCATAATACCTTTGCCGTTGGTTACTAAGTTGGAAATGTTGGCGATGGAATCCATGCCGTATTTTTTTAAGGCTTTTTGTTTCAAGTTTTTGCCGCGCCTGATAATGTTGCTGCCGTTGATGTGACACCCTGCACAGTTGGTGGTGAAGACTTCGGCTGCGGTTGTGGGATTTGTAGCTGTATCTGCGATCGCAATTTGGGAATTAGTGGCGATTTCTACAAATCCCAGTGTCAGTATCAATAGAAAGGCGGTGAGAATTTTTTTTAAGTTCTTTAGCGAAATCATTTTGTATTTGCCATTTGAAAAATAGTGCTGAATTTAATAATATCACTAAGTACGCATTTTGGGGGTTAACTCAGCGATTTATTCTTCCCAATCGAAGGTGCGGGAAACTGCTTTTTTCCAAAAGCGATATTTTTGCTCGCGAAGTGCGATCGGCATTTTCGGTTCCCAAGTACAATCCACCGCCCAATTGTCCCGCAATTCCGCTAGCTGACTCCAAAAACCCACCGCCAAACCTGCCGCATAAGCGGCACCGAGTGCAGTAGTTTCTGCTACCACAGGCCGCACCACAGGCACTCCCAAAACATCGCTCTGAAACTGCATCAGCGTGTGATTTCCCACCATACCTCCGTCTACTTTTAAAGACAAAAGCTGCACAGCAGAATCCTGATTCATCGCGTCCAATATTTCCCGCGTTTGCCACGCTGTAGCTTCCAATGCTGCGCGGGCAATGTGTGCCTTAGTCACGTAGCGAGTTAAACCTGCAATTACTCCCCGCGCGCTGTCTTTCCAATAGGGGGCGTAGAGTCCAGAAAATGCCGGGACAACGTAAACTCCCCCACTATCTTCGACTGTATTTGCTAATGTTTCTACTTCCGCAGATGTGTTGATGATGCCCAAATTGTCCCGCAGCCACTGCACTAGAGCTCCGGCGATCGCAATACTGCCTTCCAAAGCATACACAGCGGGCGATTCCCCCATCTTGTAGGCGACTGTTGTTAGTAATCCTTGCTTTGAAGGGACGATCGTCTCACCGGTATTCAGCAGCATAAAACAGCCCGTACCGTAAGTATTTTTCGCCTCCCCCAGACTGAAACAAGTTTGCCCGACGAGGGCGGCTTGCTGATCTCCCAAAGCAGCAGCAATCGGAACACCTGCAAGCAATCCTTTTGCAATTCCAAAAACTTGACTCGAAGGGCGAATTTCTGGCAGCATCTGGCGGGGAATTGCCATTATTTCCAAAGTTTCGGCATCCCAATCGAGGGTTTGCAAATCCATCAGCATCGTGCGGCTGGCGTTGGTAACATCGGTAATGTGCGCGCCGCCAGTCAGGTGCCAAATCAGAAAAGTATCGACATTCCCAAAAATCGCATCCCCTCGATCTGCTGCTTCCCGCAATCCTGCAATATTGTCCAGCATCCACTTAATTTTCGGCCCGCTGAAATAAGTAGCCAGCGGCAAACCGCATCGTTTTTGAAATCGATCTTTGCCCTCAACTTCAGCTAACTTTTCGCAAATTTGGTGAGTGCGGGTATCTTGCCAAACAATGGCATTGCCGTAAGATTTGCCAGTTTTTCTGTCCCAAATAATTGTAGTCTCGCGCTGGTTGGTAATACCGAGTGCAGCAATATCTGTGGGTTCGATATTGCCGATTTCGAAGGCATTTTTAATCACGCTTTGGGTGCGCTGCCAAATTTCATCGGGATTGTGTTCAACCCATCCTGGTTGCGGATAGATTTGCTGATGTTCTTGTTGGTTGCTGCAAATTATCTGTCCCAGGCGATCGAATATGATAAATCGGGTGCTGGTAGTTCCTTGGTCGATCGCTGCTACGTATTTTTTTACCAATTGTCTAAAACCTTTTTAGTAATGAGCTATTTAACGTATATGATACTATGTAAAACACAAGCTAATCTCAAAAACTTTAGTTTAGGGAACTCCACAAGTTGAAACTGGCAGATTTGCTGAGGCTCGATCGCACAATTAAGGTTATTGGCTTTGACGACGCTCCGTTTTCTCGTAGAAGCGGCAGCCTGGTGTCGATCGCGGGCATAGTCTGCGGGGTAACTCGATTTGAAGGAATGGTGTGGGGACAAGTCCTCCCAGACGGATTAGATGCCACGGATGCTATTTCTGGGCTACTCCTCGGAGGCAAATTTCTGCCGCAATTGCATCTCGTTTTGCTTGACGGAATTGCTTTCGGAGGCTTCAATATTATTGACCTTCCTGAGTTAGCATCGCGGCTGCAAATTCCTTGTGTTGCTGTCATGCGCCGCCAACCAGATTTAGCTGCTGTTGAAAAAGCCCTCCGCCATTTACCAGACTCGGAATACCGTTTAGAATTGTTGCGCCGCGCCGGGAAAATTCACGCTTTTGAACCTTTCTTTTTTCAAGTTTGTGGCGAACAACCGGAAGTAATAGCGAGGGTGCTTCAGCGTTTGACAGACACTGGTAAAGTTCCTGAAGCTTTGCGTTTGGCTCATTTGATTGGTGCGGCTGTAATTAATGGAGTTAGCAGCAGTTCTGCTTGAATTATGATTAAGAACAGGCAAGATGCCTGTTCCACAAAGAGGAAATTTTATTGTGGGTGGATCGGATATCCTGTTAAGAACGGGCAAGATGCCCGTTCCACAAAGAGGAAATTTTATTGTGGGCTGGGCCGGATATCCTGTTAAGAACGGGCAAGATGCCCGTTCCACAAAGAGGAAATTTTATTGTGGGCTGGGCATCCTGCCCGGCCATGAAAAGTTTATTGACAATGGTGCAATATCTCAGTTTCTACTCGCTTAATTACACAATTTCGCCCTCTAATTCACCGAATTCGATTTGAGTTCCCAACGCCAAAGTGAGGGTAGTTTCAGGTTCTACCATTTTTATATCACCTTGAATGTTTGTAACCCACCAAGCGCGATCGCACAAATTGGTCAATCCTAACGAAAGCTCGTTTCTCGATCGAGAAGTGACTATAGCTACAAGCCCGTTAGATGCTGCGGCTGTTAAACTCGGTATGTCAGAGGTGAATAGTTGAGTTCCCGCACTCAGAGGAATAACTCGACTTCCTAATTTCAGAGAAAATTGACCGCTGGTAAAAGAATTTACTGCGGGCTGATCTGATATAAAGGTAGGCGGAATATTTGTCGGTGTTGGGGCTGGCAAGTCAGAGTTTCCTACTGTAATTGTACAGTTGCCGATTCTCTTTTGGTCGCCCGATCGCAAATAACTCACCGCCCCGCTATCAAGATTCTCGCAAACAATTTGACCTGCTTCCAATTGAAACCGCATTGCTAGGGGCGAAACATTAGGAATGCAGATAATGGACAAATTTTCATCACTGCCAAAAGTCACTGGTTCCGCACCCAGAGTGAGAGTGCGATTTGCTCCCGTATCGTAACTAATTACTAGCCAAGCTTTGTTGAACAAAGTTTCAGCTACAACTAGCATAATTCCAATCCAAAAACCGATCGCAGCACAGCCAGCTAAACGGCCCGCCGTACCGGAGAGATTGTAAGCAAATAGAATAAACAAACAGCCGCCCAACACACCCCCAACACCGCCGCCTCCCAGGCCGCGAAGCGCCCCCAAATTAGGAATCCGCTGTGCCAGTCCCAGTCCTAACAAACTGCCAGCTATTCCCCAGCAAATTACTCGCAATAATTCGTTGTTTCCGTCGCCAATTCCGCTGTAAATACCTTCGGCGATCGCCCCAGAAATGGCTCCTGCAATTAAACCAAACAATCCGCCATTTTTTAAAGCCTGTTTAATTTGAGGCTTGCCTTTGATATAGTAATAATAGCCGAACATGATAGCCGTAGCAATACCACCGCCTACCAATCCAAACCACCGAGCTGTGGACAATACACTGTCAAAAACAGATTCCGAACCAGTGATCCCCTGCATGAAAGGTTCGGTGATGAGATTGCCGACGAAACCGCCGACAGCACCGCTAATGCCAAACTGTAAAGCTTTTTTAAGGGCTGATAGATTTCTTTTCACGGCGCACCAGATTTAAAGTGAGAGTCAAATCTAGCTACAAGCTCGAAAGTTAGGATTTCCGATTATCTTATATCTGGCACTATTATCGAGAACAGGCTTTCCGGCCTGTTCCACAAACACAAAGAGTGAGTGTTCTTGTGGGTAGTAGGGGTTGGGTAGGAAACATTGGTGTCAACTTAAGCTTTTAGTCCGCCAGTCCTCCCGCTCACCCGGCAGCCCGCCAGGGAATGAATTCCCTGTCTAATAGCGAAAGTCCTCTAAAAGAGGACTGAATCATTCATTAGTCCTCTTTTAGAGGACTTTCGCTTTGAGGCAGGGGTTTCAACCCCTGACGGACTATCGGTTTTACCTTAAGTTGACACGCCTTGGGCAAGAGAGCCCGCCCGTCCAAGACTGATTGAGAATGGTGCAAGATGTGAGACGATCGCACATCTGGCCCCTGTCTCCGCGCTGTCTGCCCCCATCTCCCGCTTCCCTCCATCTCAGGGCCAAGCCTTTGAACCTCGCGCCCTCGCCCGTCACAATTCCCGCTCAATGCTCTATCGCCTGTAACCCTTGCTGCCAGATAATTTTAGCAATTTTTTAACTATGAAATTTTAACTCCTCAGACCCCAGCGAGGGCCCAAATATGAAAAGGAATGTTACAAACTATTACAGTAACACTCAGAATGTGAACATAATGCCTCAAAATACTTGCGAGAGGTAGTTGTGTCAGAGAAGCAATATCCTTACTAACTGCCCGACAGTCACTCGATCGCCACTAAGTGGCCTGCTGCAATCTCGATCATAAATTAAAGATCGCATCAGTCATTTATGGTATTGTAAGCGACAGGCTTAGTGCGAGCACTCACAAGCGCACCGGCGTGAAGAACCAGCGCCGTTAAGCACCGAAGGCAGTCACCCGCCAACAACTTCAACAGTTGCTGAGTGTGGAAAGTCCAGCCTTCCCCGTCAAAGCTCCTGCCTGAGCAGGAAAGATACGGGACACAAGCGCCCGCCTTCGCTAGCTCAGCGCAGAGCAGTTCATATAGCAAAATATCCAGCGGGTACACACAAGATGAGTATCGTCACCAAATCAATCGTCAACGCAGACGCCGAAGCTCGCTACTTGAGCCCAGGTGAATTAGATCGGATCAAAAGCTTCGTCACCTCTGGTGAACGCCGCGTCCGCATCGCCCAAATTTTGAGCGAATCCCGCGAACGCATCGTCAAGCAAGCAGGCGACCAACTTTTCCAAAAGCGCCCTGATATTGTTTCTCCCGGCGGCAACGCTTACGGCGAAGAAATGACCGCAACTTGCTTGCGCGACATGGACTACTACCTGCGTTTGATTACCTACGGAATCGTAGCTGGCGACATTACTCCGATCGAAGAAATCGGTATTGTCGGCGTCCGCGAAATGTACAAATCTCTCGGCACCCCGATTGAAGCCGTCGCCGAAGGCGTTCGCGCTATGAAAAATGCAGCAAGCTCGCTGCTGTCTGGAGAAGATGCTTCCGAAGCTTCCTCCTACTTCGACTACGTTATCGGTGCGATGCAGTAAGGAATTTTGATTTTAGGTTTTCGATTTTAGATTGAAAAATTGGGGGTTGCCGGCAACAAGTTAAAAGCTATTGCAAATAACCAGCCACTTAAAAATCTTAAATCCCAAATCCCAAATTCCAAATTCTAGCTCCAAAATTGGACTGACTCAGCCACTTTCTAGGAAACAAGACAACCATGCAAGACGCAATTACCGCCGTTATCAATTCCTCTGACGTTCAAGGTAAGTACCTCGACATCAGCGCTCTAGACAAGCTCAAGAACTACTTTGCTTCTGGCGAACTGCGCGTCCGCGCCGCTACCGCCATCAGCGCTAATGCAGCCACAATCGTCAAAGAAGCAGTTGCTAAGTCTCTGTTGTACTCTGATGTAACTCGTCCCGGCGGCAATATGTACACCACTCGTCGTTATGCAGCTTGCATCCGCGACTTGGACTACTACCTGCGCTATGCCACCTACGCTATGCTAGCTGGCGACCCTTCCATCCTCGATGAGCGCGTGCTCAACGGTTTGAAAGAAACCTACAACTCCTTGGGCGTGCCCATCGGTTCTACCGTACAAGCAATCCAAGCAATGAAAGAAGTCACCGCCGGTTTGGTTGGTTCTGACGCTGGTAAAGAAATGGGCGTCTATTTCGACTACATCTGCTCTGGCTTGAGCTAAGACTCAGGAAGAAGGAAGAAGGAAGAAGGAAGTTCGGCAACGGATTCTGTAACGGATGTAACGGATGTAACGGATGTAACGGATTTCAGTCCGATGGAAGTCGGAAGAAGGAAGAAGATTTATTTCTTGCCTCTTTTAACTTTTTACTTTTTACTTTGGACTTTTTACCTTTGACTTTGAAAAGAGGTCAGGGAAGTTGAGAGTGATTGCTAGACCGTCAAAGGCTTGTCGAGAAAGCCCGACGAGTTTTAACGAGCTAGTTTTGACTCCTAACTCCCTGCCTTCAATCTTTAAAAAATCCATCTAATAATCTGTAAACCTACTCAGGAGTTAGTTTCCCATGAGAATGTTTAAGGTGACTGCTTGCGTCCCAAGTCAAACTCGCATCCGCACTCAGCGCGAATTGCAAAATACCTATTTTACTAAGCTCGTTCCTTACGACAACTGGTTCCGGGAACAGCAAAGAATTATGAAAATGGGCGGCAGAATTATTAAAGTGCAACTGGCTACCGGTAAGCCCGGAGCTAATACAGGTTTACTTTAAGAGCCGAAGCTGGATTAGTAGAGGGGTAAGAGGTCGCGATGACCTCTTTTTTGTTGTTATATAGCAATCCTCGCATCATTTGCATAATTATTGTAGGGGCAATCCCCCGTGGTTGCCCGATAGATAGGGGGTAGGCACTCTTAGCACTACCCCTACAAATTTATCTGAATCATTTAGGATTCCTCTAGTAGAAGGAAGAATGTCCAGCGTTGTTAATCTCATCATTGACAAATATTTCAATAAGAAGACAGTATAACTGCGATTATCGCTAACAAAACAGCAAGCATTTGTGGTAATGTAATAGCCTCTTTCAAGAATAAAGACGATAATAATATAGTAATCAGCGGGTAGATAGACGTAACACTCACTACATTGGCAACTTCACCTTTGCCAAGGGCTATAAAAAATACTAATGATGCCACAGTGCCAGCAACGCCAACTAACATGGCAAACAAAATTCCCCTAACATCTCCCTCAAAACTAAAATTATTAGTTTTGATAATAATAAATAAAGTAGTTAAAATAGCGCCAATTGCTTCATAAACAAAAGCAGTTTTATAGTCAATATATTTAGTCGCTAAATTGCCAAAAAATCCCCACAAACCATATAATAGCGAACAGATTAATGCGTAAATTAACCAATCTGGTACTTTAGCCATCTTTGTTAGAGTTTATTGAGAGCATTCTAAAATCCTATGGCTAATGACATTCGACGCTTGATTCCTTTTTTTGACCCCAGCGCCTCTGAATGGGCCGCTGAGGCGCGGTGGCTGAGGTGGCTGACTTTTCTGTGGCTGTTTGTCGGGCTGACAGCATTGTTTTCGGCTTCCTATCCCATTGCAAATTATGAACTTGGAGACGGCCTTTATTATTTTAAACGACAGCTAATCGCAGTGGCGATCGGGCTGGCCGGCTTTAACTTGATAGTGTACTCCCCACTGCGCTACATCATGAAAACATCTCAGTTAGGCGTTTTATTGCTGCTGGGATTGCTCTGGTTGACCTTAGTTCCGGGAGTGGGAACCACCATCAACGGGGCGACTCGCTGGATATCTCTGGGCCCAGTTCCGATTATTCAACCTTCTGAGTTAATCAAGCCGTTTTTTGTTCTCCAAAGCGCCCGCATTTTCGGTAACTGGCCCCGGTTGACAAATAAAGTTCGCTTAACTTGGCTGTTAATTTTCGGTGCAATGCTTTTGGGAATTTTGTTGCAGCCAAATTTAAGTACCACGGCTTTGTGCGGGATGACTTTGTGGTTGGTGGCTTTGGCTGCGGGCTTACCTTACTTGCAGTTGGGCGCAACGGCTATGGGGGGAATGCTTTTAGCGGTTTTAAGTATTAGTTTGAGGGAATATCAGCGCCGCCGGATTATGTCTTTTCTCAATCCTTGGGCTGATCCGATGCAAGACGGCTATCAGTTGATTCAAAGTCTCCTGGCTGTGGGTTCTGGGGGCATTTGGGGTGTGGGTTTGGGGATGTCGCAGCAAAAGTTATTTTATTTGCCGATTCAGTACAGCGATTTTATTTTTGCTGTGTTTGCTGAGGAGTTTGGTTTGGTGGGAGGTTTCTCGCTGTTGCTGATGTTGGCGGCTTACTCGACTGTGGCTTTGAGGGTAGCGATGAAGGCTCGAAATATTGAGTCTCAGTTGGTGGCGATTGGGGTGATGGTGGTGATGGTGGGACAGTCGCTGCTGAATATTGGGGTGGCGACGGGGGTTTTGCCGACTACGGGTTTGCCACTGCCGTTTTTTAGTTACGGGGGTTCTTCGATGTTGGCGAGTTTGTTGTTGTCGGGGTTGCTGATTCGGGTGGCGAGGGAGAGTTCTGAGGCTGATGTGGTTTCTTTAAACGGCCTCCGTGGAAAGCCGGGAAAGCCGAAGTTGCGATCGAACAACCCCACACCACAAACTGAATAATTTGTCAATAGTAAACACACTCGATTAACTGGTTCCCAGGCTATGCCTGGAAATAGCCAGAGGAAGAGCCTCGATTCTTACTGGGGCAAATTGGAGGCTCTTCCTCTGGATCTGCGTTACCAGGCAGATCCTGGTAACGAGTAATTGTAAATAAAAACTAACGATCGACTATTTCCGCCCGTCACCTTTATTGGGCGGTTCTTCTTGTTGTTCTTGAGGTTTAGCTGTGATCTCAGTTAATTCTTTTTTGTCTGGTTGCGGTGTTTCTTGAGTTGAGTTAGCCATTGAGTTTAGTCCTAAATAGATGCACCGCTTAATTATATCTTTTCCAACTGCAAACGTATGGCTGTAGATAGGGAGAGGAGGAGCCAGATAAACAATTCTGATGCACTGAGATTTGATAGCTAATACTGGAAGACTTTATGTAGATGCAAAAAAGTGGAAAGGCAAATTGGTGTCGGTTCTACACAGATTGAGGGTTGCAGCCAAACAAATCCGACGTGGACGCAAAAACATCTTTGTTAAGAATTAAATGCCGATCGCCATCTCGACTAATTAACCCTTGCTGCTGCAATTTTCCCAGCATTCGAGTTACTGTTACCCGCGTCGTGCAAATCGCATTAGCAATATCTTGATGTGTCAAGCGGATATTCAAACGAGTTCCCTCAACCACAGGCTGACCGAATTCCTGTTGCAATAATAGCAGTAGCTGATACAAACGGTCATCTACTCGCCGCTGTCCGGCGATCGCTAAAATTGCTTCCATTTGCCGCAGCCGCCGTACCATTTGAGGTAGCAACTCGTGAGCCAATTGAGGAGAAGCTTCGATTTCCACCATTGAATACCACATCAAATAAATATCTGATGTCGCCGTAGCTCGGTAAGTCTGCAAGCTTGTCAACCACAAACCGAAGCACATCGAAGGCCCAACCCAACCCAAAAGTCCTTCTTCCCCGCTTGGATAAAGCGTACTCAGTTGTGCTAGACCTTGACACACTCGCCAAAGGCCTTGCGACATCATAGGAATGGTTTCCCCCTTGGCATAAAAATGCAAGTTTCGACTCGCTCCTGTGTTATGCTGGATTTCCGCTAAAAGTGCTTTGGATGTTGGTGGCATATCCTTTATTTCCAGCTAAAAAACATTGGTCTGAGACCTACGCCTCTGACTCTAACCGACCAAGGTAAAGGTTTGGTAATCGTCAGGTTAGCGGCAAGATAAGCTTTAGTCATTAGTCATTAGTCATTAGTCATTAGTTGTTAGTCATTAGTCATTAGTTTAAGACTTATGCACCGGTAGCCAGAAACCGGGTTGTTGAGATTAAGTACATCGGCTTAAAAGCCTCTAGATAGGTTAAAAAGCCAGGTTTATTTGTTCGTAGTGCGTCCTGGACTATAGTTATTAGTTATTAGTGGTTAAGCTGTGGAGCATTTAAAATAGTATTGTAGGGTGCGTCAGTCCGCAGCGTTTCCCTTGCCGAGGGAAGCGATCGATCTGACGCACCCTACTGGCCTCGTTAGTGGTTTAAATGCTCCAAAGATTGTTTGTTAGTTGTTATAAAATGACTTAGAATAAGGTGGCTTTGTAAAAATAAAGGCACTCGTTATTTGGGGCTTTTTAAATAAATATTGATCGTGAATAATCCCTTCGAGTATTTGTTAAGAAATAGTCGGTTAATCAAGGTAAAAAAGAAAACAGAGGCGAGTTCTGAAGCTCGATCGCACATCCAGGCCGGCCGAGTCAACTGCTGCTCTGTGCTGCCACAACCTTCAAGAACTTCTAAAATAGTTCGAGAAGGTATCAAAAGACAAAGTAAGGTTTTTCATGGCCGATCAATTAATTCGCGCTACAGCCGCAGAGGGCGGAATTCGCGCTGTAGCCGTCATTTCCACCCGCCTCACCGAAGAAGCAAGACAGCGGCACAAGCTCTCCTACGTGGCTACAGCCGCCCTCGGCCGCACGATGTCAGCAGGGCTGTTACTCGCCTCCAGCATGAAGCGGCCCGAATCGAGGGTCAACATTCGCATCAAAGGAGATGGGCCACTGGGCGGGCTTCTGGTTGATGCAGGACTTGATGGAACAGTTCGAGGTTATGTGGATAATCCCGAAGTGGAACTGCCGCCCAATGCTAAAGGCAAACTAGATGTCGGCGGGGCAATAGGTGACGGGTATTTGTACGTGGTGCGGGACGTTGGATACGGCTTCCCTTATTCAAGTACGGTGGAATTGGTTTCCGGCGAAATTGGCGACGATCTGACTCACTATTTGGCAACCTCCGAGCAAACGCCTTCGGCTCTGGTTTTGGGGGTGTTTGTGGGGGCGGGCGGGGTAGAAGCGTCTGGGGGTGTGCTGTTGCAGGTTCTGCCGAAGGCGGCAACGGACGAAAAATTGGTGCAAACTTTAGAATCTAGAGTTGCTGAATTGTCGGGCTTTACGCCACTGCTGCGATCGGGCAAAACGCTGCACCAGATTCTCGAAGAGTTACTGGGAGATATGGGCCTGGAAATTTTCCCGGAAACTCAGATGGTGCGCTTTGACTGTGGCTGTTCGTTCGATCGAGTTTTGGGAGCTTTGAAAATGTTGGGCGAAGCGGAACTCCAAGACATGATTGAAAAAGATGGGGGGGCTGAGGCTACGTGCCATTTCTGCAACGAGGTTTACCAAGCTAATAGCGACCAACTTGCGGAACTCATCGGCGATTTGCGCTCAAACTCCGGTTCTTGAGACGATAATGTGTAATTGGCTCTATTGAGTGCGAGTTAGGGATGATGGCCTTGACCAATTGCCAATTACGCATTATCAATTACCTAATCACAAAATTTTGATTGTGGCGGTTTGGCGATCGGCTCTTGCAGTCTGGGGCCGACGGGAGTATGTAAAAGTGATGAATACATTTTATAGAGCAGTTGATAGCAGCGCTCGCAGTTTTTAAATAACTAACGCTGGCTGGTTGCTGTTTGTGGTGAGGATATGAGTCAAGATCGCAAAATACCAGGCCGTTGGTCTGCATCAGAATCCTTGGAGTCAACAAAGGATACTTCGTCGCTGGTGCGCTTACCAGCAAGGAAAAACCGGGCCCAACGACTTAAAGAGCTCCGAGAGTTGGTTACTTCGGGAAAACTGCCGGGAGGGCATCTGGAACTACCGCCGAATTTGTCTGGGGAAAACTCGCAGCCGCCGGAGGAACAAAATCCGTTTTGGCGGAACTGGTCGAATAAGTGGCAGTTTTGGCTGGCGCTGAGTTTGATGCTATCGGTGGGTATGGGGTTTGTGGCAATTGCGTCTTTGCTCAACCTCACCTCGCAGTCAAATTGCTCAAAGATTTTTTGGCCGACGGCTTCTGCTAACGATCGCTTTTTTTGTGCTCAAGAAGCAGCAAGCAAGCGGACGGCGGATGATTTGCTCAGGGCGATCGAATTAGTGAATGCTTTGCCACAAAACCATCCGCTGCGGCCGAGAATTAACACTCAAATCGATCGGTGGTCGGAGGATATTATTAGGCTGGGAAATGCTAGTTTCCAAGAAGGAAAGCTGGATGAGGCGATTGCCCTCGCTCGTAAGGTTCCTAAAAACGTTCCCGCTTACCCGAAGATGGAAAAGCAGATTGAAAAGTGGCAGTCGATATGGAGCGATGCAGAGAAAATTTACCGCACGGCGGAAGACCACTTGCGTCAGGAAGAGTGGCCGCTGGCTTTCAGCCAAGCTACTCTGCTTTTGGATTTGGGAAATACTTTCTGGGAATCGGCTAAGTACGAGGAATTGACTAAGCTAATTCAGACGACTAAGGCGGAGGGCAATAAGTTGCTAAAAGCCCGAAATACAGCCTCCGAGGGAGGTCTCGACAATCTGGTGACGGGGATTAAGCTGGCTCAGGGAATTGATCAAAACAGTTATTTGTATCAAGCTGCCAATAAGGCGATCGCGGAATTTAGCAAGAAAATTCTGGAGATCGCCCAAAAACGATTGCAAGCAGGGGATTGGCAGGAGGCGATGGCGATCGCTAACAAGATTCCAGAGTCGGCAAATTTAAGGGAACAAGTACAGGATTTTAATGAGTTGGCGAATGCTACTTCTCAGGCTTTGACTGGCTCTGTTGAGGGTTTCTCCAAGGCGATCGAGATTGCTCAAAAGTTAAATTCGGGCCGCCCTTTGTACAAACAAGCTCAAGATTTAGTCGGCCGCTGGCAACAAGAAATGGCTGATGTCAAAGTTTTGGATTTGGCAAGCAGGCTGGCGGCGCCTGGTGGGGTAAATGATTTGAGGGCTGCGATCGCGCAATTGCAAACAGTCCCGGAATCAAATCCCCGCGCTTCGGAAGCTCGCCGTCAAATTAGCACCTTGAGCCGTCAAATCGAGCTGCTCGAAGACAGTCCGTATTTGCAAAGAGCGAATGATTTGGCGAGTATGGGCGATCCGAATGCTCTGGAAGCCGCCGTTGCTCAAGCTTCTCGGATCGGTAGAGGTAGGGCGCTTTACGTGGAAGCTCAAGCCAAAATTCAAGCTTGGATCGAGAGGAGACAGCGGCTTGTTGACCAGCCGTTTTTGGATAGAGCTCAGCAGCTAGCGGCGGCCGGCAATTTGGCGGGGGCAATTGAGATGGCGCGCCGGATTCGATCGGGACGGGTGCTTTATCAGGAAGCTCGATCGAACATTCGGACTTGGGAGGCTCAATTTCAGGGCGAGCAAAATTTGCAGAACGCCCGTCAGACGGCCCGATCCGGGACTGCTGACGCTTTGCAAACGGCTATTGCGCTAGCAAGTCAGGTGCCGGAGTCGAGTTCGCTCCGGTGGCAGGCGAGTGAGGCGATTGATGAGTGGAGTCAGCGGATTTTGGCGCTTGGTGTCGAAGAGTCGTCGTCGGATCTGGCTGGGGCGATCGCGACTTTGAAGAAAATTCCTTCGGGTACTCGGGCTTTTGAGCAAGCTCGATCGCAAATCCAAGTTTGGGAGGAGTCGCTGAACCCTCCTGAGCCTGAATCTCCCGATGCTGAATATCCCCCTCCCGAACCGCCGGAAATTGAGCCTCCCACCAGCTCTGGCAATCGCTAGGTTAACTGGTTTGCCCGACATTGGGCGGGGGTTTAAAGTCTGAGAATTAGTGCTTGATTTGAGTTTTAACTCAAATCAACCATCATTCTCAATCAACTTCTAGGGGTGGGTTTACGAATCATACTCACATTGTCAACAAATTAAATAAAGCCACCCCCACCACGCGATAAAACTCAGAGAATCTCTATTTAACGAACCGCGAAGACGCAAAGGGCGCGTTCGGCGAAGCCGTTCCCGTTCCCCGCAGGGGTTCCCGAAGGGTAGGGTAGGAAGAAAAGGAAGAGAAGAGAGACAAGAGAAAGACTTCACAATTGATACGAGGCTTGCTATAGCAGTTTTCTATTGGGTGAGGTACATCTTAGCAATTACCTTTTTCCCAATGATCAATTACCAATTACCTGTAATTTTAGATCAATTAAACATCCGCCGGATTTAGGTGCATCATTGCCCAAGTGGTGTAAGTGCCGATCGGACTCCAAAGTATGTAAGGCAGCAATAACAGGGCGGCTGGCTCGGAAACTGGCAACACTGTTAAAGCTAGGATTACGCTTAAAATAGCGCCCGTTCCGCCGATTATTGTGCCGACTTTTAGGCTCCTAACTTTGCACATAACCGAGGTGTAAGACATAGTTACTATTTCTAAAAGCAGGTACAAACCCATTCTCAGCCAAGTCTCCTGAGTTCCTGGTTGTTTTTCCCACACTATCACTGCTGACCAAGCTGCACAAATAAAAATTACTGTCCAAATTAGGGGAATTGCTTTTTCAAATACTAGCCATCTCGGACGCTGCAAGCGGTTGAACCATTGGATGTCGCTGGGCGGGATGAAGTTAGCTGCTAGTGCTACTACAAAGGCGACGCCTCCAATTACCATCCAGGATTTAATCATTTTTTTACCTTGGGCAAGTTTGACAGGTTCAATTCTGGAAATATTATCTCTAATTTTGGCGATCGCGCCATCTGTCCTCAGTTATATTAGGTTGGGCTGATTCGCGAAACCAACATCAGTTCAAAAGTTATTTAGGCTTCAGGAAAACCTCTATTTATTCTCTTCAATTCCCCTTAATAATATAAAAAATGTGACCGAAAGCATCCAGGATAAAACCCCCCGGATTCATTCCGAAAGCAGACTCAGGACCCAGAAACAAAAAACCTGTATCCGATAAAGGAGCCGCCGAATTTATCCGTGGGGTCAATGCCTCAATTCTAAAATCTAAAATCTAAAATCTAAAATCTAAAATCTAAAATCT
>NZ_JAUBUY010000002.1:154260-155797 GCF_036705565.1 Microcoleus sp. AT8-B5 | reverse complement strand
CTTGACAAGCCGAATTTATCCGTGGGGTCAATGCCTCAATTCTAAAATCTAAAATCTAAAATCTAAAATCTAAAATCGATTGACTCTTGCTCCCTCCCCTTGACAAGGGGAGGGTTCAGGTGGGCTTTTCAGTAAATTTGACCAGTAAATTTGACCAGTAAATTTGACAAAAAGTCTATTAGTCTTTCAAGAATATCTGCGGCTAGCCGAGTCGGTGATGCTGTTCTAATTCTAAACTAGAGTCCTCATCTTTTTTGGGAACCAGAAGCGTATTTTCGCTGCTCGGTTGCAACACGGCTTTAATCACTTGGAGAAAACGGTTAGGCTTTTTGGTTTGACCGTTGAGAGTGCGGCGGTCTTGCACTTTTTTAGAAAGGTGCCGCATCACAGATAAATCGAGTTCATCGATGAAATGGTCTGCTATACGTTCTCCCATTAAATCAATAGCTTCAGCATACTGATCGGTCAGCGTTTCTATAGCATCGTATGCTTCGTCAGCAACTTGACTTGCTACTGTTTTATTTTGGTCGCCCGGTGTCTGGGAATTGGTGCGGCGTCGGTCTAAAAGACTTTGGTACTCAGCAATGCTCATTCCCAAATTGTAGAGATGGTGGTGAGCGTGATCCATCAAATCTACTTCACTGGGATAGAAGAAACCACGGGTGCTGTTGATGCCGTGCAGTTTTGCCCAACGCCGCAGAGTTGTCTCATCTTGCAGTTGGTATCGCTCCAACATTTGAGCTGTGTTCAGCTCTACTTCTGGCGTAACTTTGAAATCGCTCATCGGTAAATCCTCGGTGGTGAGTAAATAAATAAATTTGAAACTTAGAATCTGTGATTTGCGTACAGTCTGAAAATGACGATCGATCCTTTGACGGCATTCACGGAAGTCTTGCGGGCATTTGCTGTCGATCGTGCGATCGTGCGATCGAGTCAGAGGATTTCAGGGTAGCGTACTTTTGGGCTTTGTCTCGATCGCATCCGGGAGCAAGCACACAGGGTTAATAATATAGCTGATTTATGGTTTCAACAACCGTTAAAAATAGTAAAGTTTAATTTTTAGGGTTGAATTATTAGTAATGTTGAGCTATAATATTCTCAATAACCGTGCAATTAGTAATTTTAGTAGTTGCAAACGAGATTCTTAGTATGCCTGTATACGATTATTTGTGTCCCGAAAACAACCAGCAGTTAGAAGTTTGGCACAGCATGAACCTGGAAGTTTCGACTTGGGGCCAACTGTGCGAGTTGGCGAAGCGCGAACCCGGGGAGACTCCCGCAGATGCGCCGGTACGCCGACTGCTGAGCGCTCCGAGGTTGATGAAGCCGACATCCGACACCGATTATAAAAATCAGGGGTTCAGCAAGTACGTGAAGCGGGATGAAGGGGTTTATGAAAATGTCACGGCTAAGGATGGTGAAAGCCGTATTGTCAATCGAGATGGTAAGCCGATTAAAGACTGAACTCGGTAATTGGTAATTGGTAATCGGTAATTGGTAATTGGTAATTGGTAATTATTCCTAATGACTAATGACT